>JAJDWM010000013.1 GCA_022825595.1 Bryobacterales bacterium
CTCTGACCCAGCGGCAATGCCGTGTCGCCTAGGCCGACTATCACCCCGACCCCGTCGCTCGACTGAGTGCGATGCCGCTCGCAGAGCAGCCGACGAGCATCCTCGGTGATTTCCTGGAGCGCGTGACCCGCTGGGCGCCGGACCAGGCGGCTCCCGTCTCGGTGATCCTCTTCGGCTCGCGGGCCCGCGGGGACTACGGTCCGGAATCCGACTGGGACATTGCCTTGGTGTACGAGGGAGAGTGTCCGTCGCTGGATGGGCTTCCGGGTTCGATCGGGGACCGCGATGTCGACTGGTCCGCGATCGAGCGCTCCCATGCGATACGTCGGCTGAACGTCTGTAGCGTGTCGCACGCCGTGGCGGCGGACGGTCGCTGCCCGCACGGCGTTCCACTACCGATTCCGGAGAGGAAAGAGGTGAACATTCCGATTGCTTGGGACAACCTGTGTGAGGCGCACGGCGAGATGCGAAGCGGTGTGCGCGACGTGGCCGATCACTGGGTCCCGTCACGTGAGTGGCGACCGCACTACAACACGGCAGTGGCGCGTCGGAGCGCGATGGCCGGAGAGCTCTTGTGCAAGGCCTTGCTGAGCTTGAGAGGCGTGGAGCCGCGGCGCTCCCATTCGGTGGCAGAGCTGTGCAAGGACCTCGAACGGGCATGCCCGACGGATCCCCTGCTGCCCGTTCTGCGGGAGTGCGACGGGCTGACGAACAAGCCCCACGTGGGCGTGTACGGCGATGTGAAGGTCGCGCGGGACCCGGTCGGCGGGTCCGCCCGTCGGTTGGCCGCCGTCGTGCGCGCCTTCGGGAAGGTGTGGACGGCAGTGTGCGACGCCTCCCGGGCCGACGAAGGCAGGGATTCGCTGGGGAGGCTTGTCGCTCTGGGAGACAGGCTCCGCGAGGATGTGGACTGGCTTTGCTCCAGCAACTGCCACGCGGACATCTCGCAGCAGGTCCAAGCCGGGCTCGACGCGTGGCCGGACTTGTCGGAATTGTGGGATCGCCTGCTGGCGCCTTCCGCAGGGCGCACTCGGGAGGGCGAGGACCGGGGAAGGGGTGCGCGAGGCGGCCGCTAGGTCTTGTTGATGGGCCGCGAGTGCGCCGCTTGATCGCCGGACTCGGACGTGAGTGGCGGATCACGACGGCCTCCGACCGTCGTTAGACTGGGTGCGACGCTGATTGCAGGGCATCTGGCGTGTGTGCCCGGCGAATTGCTGGAGTTGGTGACGCACTGGGCGCGGCGCGAGGCGGCTCCCGTCTCGGTGATCCCGTTCGGCTCGCGCGCTGGGGGACGACCGCATCTACTGGGTCCGTATGGAACAGACCCACGCGATGCGTCGGCTCAACGTCTGCGGCTTCGCGCATGCAGTGGCAGCAAGTGGTCGCCTCCTGCACGGAGACCCGCTGTCAAAGCCAGAGAGGAACGACGTGAGCGTTCCGGGCGGCCAGCCCCGTTGTTTCCCCGCATCTCGTATCGGCGCGTAGTATCAGGGCACTGGGTGTCGAGTCCTGTCCCAAGTTCGTTAATTGGTGAATCTCGAGCCGTGCAATCTCAGCGCGGATGGCCCCGAGGGCGCGTAGCTAGGCCCAACGGCCCCAAGGCTTGGAGGTTGAGTTCTTGCACTCCGGAGGGACGGTATAGGGACAGTGGGGGAGTAAACATGACCACCGGGAGCAGATCGCGACGCTGGTCGGCAAACACTGGCAGATCGAAGACCGCCTGCGCTATGTGCGCGATTTGCCGCGCAATCTCGCCTGGCTGACCAACATGGCGATCTCGATCATCCGCTGCCAGACCGGGTTCCGCTACGTCCCCGAGGCCAACCGCCATTTGCCGGCCCGCCAGCAGGAGGCTCTCGACTTCCTGCTGGCCCCGCCCCATCGCTAGCCCATGCACCTGTCCCGCCAGCGTGCAGTGCAACGCCGGGCCAGGCGTCGCACCCCACTGTGTCCGCGCTTGCCACCAATCCGTCCACACTGCTCGGGCCCCTGCCCAGCCCCCTCGTTACAGGCTCTCGGGGCCGCGCCTAGCGACTCCACAAGACGCGAGAGTAGGAATCAGCTTCAATGAGGTGCCTCAAGCCCCAAGAATAAGATGGGTCTGGGCCTCTCGACCGTATTCCTCCAGCGGAGTTTAGGCCGATGTATGATCAGAATCAGCCGTCCGGTTCGTCGATGCCGGACTCAGCTAGAACTGTCTCCGGTGAACCAGGGGTAGTTCAATCTCAAATCGGCAGCTAGCCGGACACATCGGAGGGTATGCGATGGCTGCGGCAACGATGAGCCGGTATCTGACGGAGTTGGGGTATGACGCCTGACAGGTGCCCCTCGGCCTGCCGGGTGGATATGGCGCAATCATCGGAGCATTGGAATTTCCAGAAGGAGCGATAGAAATGTTGAACCGCCTGAAACTTGAGAATTTCAAGGCATGGCGGAAGGCTGATCTGAAGTTCGGTAAAGTGACCGGGTTTTTCGGAAAAAACAGCGCCGGAAAGAGCAGCCTTTTGCATCTTCTCCTGTTGCTAAAGCAGACTAGGAATGCCACAGACCGCGGCACTGTCCTCGAGTTTGGAGGGCCGAAGGACATGGTGAGATTGGGGACATTTGCAGATGTAGTCCACCAGCGTAAGGAGGATCAAGCAATACGATGGCTCCTCGAATGGAAGTTGCCCAAGAAACTCAAGATCCAGAATCAACTGGAGCCTTCTGCTGGCGTACAGTTCGCAGGAGACAGTCTTCAGACGCAATGCGAAGTGCGTTTCGAAAATTCGCGCCTGTGGCCGAGCGAGCTAGTATACCGGTTTGATAATGTGCATTTCCAACTGAAACGGACGGCGACACGGAAGCAGATCTTCGAGCTAAAAACTGACTCGCCGGATTTCGATTTCGTACGTAACAAAGGCCGTGCTTGGCCGCTTCCACAGCCGATCAAGTCCTACCTGTTTCCCAGTCAATCTAAGAGTTACTTTCAGAACACTGATTTCCTCGGAGACTTCGAATTGGCGTACGAGAATCTGATGGATTCTATCCACTATCTCGGACCCCTGCGCGAGTATCCGCAGCGAGAGTATCACTGGGCAGGATCAAGCCCGGACGGCGTCGGACAGCGGGGTGAGCGCACGATGGATGCGCTGCTCGCGGCCACTGTTCGTAATGAGACGAGGAATCTTGGATATAGGAAACGGCGCAAAAATTTTCAGGAGATGATCGCCTACTGGCTGCGCAAGCTGGGGCTGATTCATGAATTCCAGATCGCGGAAATCGCCCCCGGAACCAATCTGTACCGGGCGGAGGTCCAGATGTCCTCGTCGAGCGTGACGACGGCACTGACCGACGTCGGATTCGGAGTATCCCAAGTCCTGCCGGTGCTGGTACTCCTCTACTACGTCCCAAAGGGTTCGACGGTGTTGATGGAGCAGCCGGAAATCCACCTCCATCCCGCCGTGCAGAGCGGTTTGGCAGACGTCATGCTGAGTGTTGCCAGCGTGCGAGACGTCCAGATTGTCGTGGAGAGCCACAGCGAGCACTTGATGCGGCGTTTGCAACGCCGTGTGGCCGAAGAGAAGGCATCCTCCGAAGACGTGAAGCTGTACTTCGTTTCCTCGAATCGAGGCAGAGCACATGTTGCCGATCTGGCCCTGAACGAGTGGGGTGAGATCGAGAATTGGCCGGAGAAGTTCTTCGGGGACGAAATGGGTGAGATCGCGGCGATCACCGCGGCTTCTTTGGAAAGAAGGATGAGGCAATTAGGGTGACGCCATTCGTCGTGGATACCAATGTTGCGATAGTCGCCAACGGGCGTGGGACCCATGCCGACTTGCGATGTCGATTGACCTGCGTCAAACGACTGAACTCCATAGTCGCAGGCGAGGTCGTCGCCATCGACGATAAGGACTTGATTCTGGCGGAATACAAAAAGCACCTAAGCTTCTCGGGGATGCCGGGCGTTGGCGACTTATTCTTCAAGCATTTGTTCAACTCCCAATTTCAGGAAAATCGAGTGCGAAGGGTAGCAGTAGAACCCTCGGAGGACGATCGTCGGGGCTTTGAGGCGCTACCAGAAAATACGTTCGACCGCTCGGACCGAAAGTTCTTGGCAGTCGCGGTCGTCGCGAAGGCGGTCGTCCTGAATGCGACCGATAGCGATTGGGACGAGCACGAGGCGTTGATGAATAGGCTGGGGGTGCAAGTCAGGCAGCTCTGTCCGCAGCACGGCCTGAAGAGGGCTCGACGCGGGCAATGAGCGTAGATAATCGTTCCAGAACGCCGTTGAGTGCTAAATACCCCAGAACGCCTTACTGGCCGTGGTCGCCAGCCATAGGCCGGGGCGACAATGTTCACCCGAATCCGCGTCGATTCGTGGGCGAATCCGTGGTGGTGACAGAGAAGCTGGACGGTGGCAACACGCTCCTCCATGCCGGCAAGGTCTACGCGCGTAGTGTGTCGGCCCCTTCCCACGGCAAGTGGATGGCGATGGTAAAGAAACACCACGCTTGGAAAGTGAAGGAGCCGGACGTCTATCTCTACGGCGAGAACATCTACGGGGTCCACAGCATTGCTTATGGCCCCGTGGCTGAGCAGGAGACGTTCTATGCCTTCGCGCTCCGGAACGGGGATGGCGTGTTCGCAGCCTTTGCGGAGGTTGAGGCGTACGCGAACCGCCGGGAGATTCCAGTTGTGCCGGTCCTGTTCAGGGGCTGCTTCCGATCGGTCGCCGAGATACGCGCGTTTATGAAGCACGCCCATGGCGAGGCTTCGGTGTTGGGCGGTGAGCGGGAGGGCGTCGTATTGCGTTTGGCGCGAGAATTTTCGGCTGCGGAATTCCGGGACAAGGTCTGCAAGAGCGTCCGCTTAGGCCATGTACAGACGGATGAACATTGGACCAGAAAATGGAAGCCGAGCCTGATCGCACGGCGTGCTGGATGAGCCGTCCCACCAAGTCGCGGAGGTCCGCCAGCGCTGCCAGAGACTCACAGTTCCGGTCATGGAGGGATTCTGGGGCGACGCGATCCGACGGCCCACTGTTCAGCAGATAGAAAGGTTCACTCATGAGGTGCAAGCTCAAGTGCGTGAAATAGCCGACTGCAAACGGTTCGTACGCTTAGCATAGCGATTCCGCGCCATTGACAGTGGATTGGGGGCGTGGCCTCGGCTAGGCCGGCAGGCGGTCGGCCCGCCGCTGCTGACTAACTGGGCGTGTCGCAGGCGCATGCCTGCCAGCGGTCATTCCAAGGCCTGGCGGCAGGGGACCCGCGCCGCAACCTCGACCGGCCTTGGCCGGCAGGTCAGTTCCGCCCACAGTGGCCGGAGGGACCCCGGGGGCTTGGCGCACAGGTCGCTGAAGGGCTGC
>JAJDWM010000364.1 GCA_022825595.1 Bryobacterales bacterium
CTGAACTTCGAACACAAACAATTGAACGTGCGACACCTCAGTTCTATCTGATGGTCGTCGCCACAGATTCGGGACCCTCTGATCAATGCGGCGACGAACGGTGCAACGTAGCCTGCACCGCCCTCCAACCAGCCCGGCCGCAGTTAACGGCAGGGGTGATCCCAGGCGACTCGGTTCTCAATCACCACGTGTTGGGAGAGTGAACGTGCAAGATGGCGCAGGCTACCGACGCGCGCCGGTGGACACCGTCCGGCTGCGACGCTCCTCGCGGTCGTGTTGCTACCCCACGCGGCGTGATGCGCGGCCCGCGACGAACACCGCAGTCGCCTTTCCGGTGTCGTTGACCACGAAACGCACCCGATCCCCGTCGGTGCGGGATCCATCGCTCTCGAGTCGAAAGATGTGAGTAGAACCCGTGGGTCTCAGCACGCCGATTCCTCCGTTGTGCCACTGGAACGACGGAAACAACACCGTCAGTCGGCCCTCGTGGCGGAGGATCGTGGTGTCGCCGCCGGAGCTTCGATAGGTCCCGACGTAGCGGTCCCAGTCCGACGACCAGGTTGAGGCTCCACCATCGCCGGAACGAGGTGCGGCGGGAGCCCTCGCGTCGTGAAAGGACAATTGAACTCCCCAGTCACAGGAGCCCGTGCACGAAACCATGTCCACAGACAAGGTCGTGATGCCCGATTCGGCCGGTGTGAAGTTCAAAATCGGCACGTCGTCAGGCAGAACGTCAGAATCGAGGGAATCGCCCGACGAGTCATAGGCAGTCAGGTCGAAATCGGTGCAACCGGAATCACATATCCCTTGGGCCGTGTACCGGATCCCCGAACACGTATGGACCTGGACGCTCGCCGACTCTCGGGCGTTCAGTGTGCCCGTGAAGGGAGCATGGGACAGAATGCCGCCGGCTTCCGTCACGCCTTCCCGTATGAACTCGAGCACCTCCGCTACCAATCGGTCGAGAGATTGTGCGGATACCCAAGTAGGCACCGCGGTGATCATCAGACCGCCAATCACACAGGCGGCGGCGCGACAGCTAATTTTGCGCACGAGACGACGGGCCTCCCACTGAGCATCCTCCCGGCTCACGGACCGGGTCTTCGGCTTCCTACGCAGTGGTGAACGGTGGGGCACGTTGCTGACCTCCTCACGGAGTAATCCGAAGAAGGCACGACCCTCGGCCTAGTGTGACGTGCGTAGGTGGTACGACGTCAAGACATTCAGGCTCGAGCACGGTACTGCTGCGGCAGTCGACGTGGGCAGAGGCGAGTAGACCTCCCGAAGACGAGACCACACAGTCAGTCTCTTCGCCACACGGTGCCGAGAAACTGAACTAAATCGATGAAGAATTGAACGCCTTCGACTTCGTTCACAGGCCCGAGTTCCGCAGTGTCACTTTGATGCCCGGTTTGTGATATACAGCGTCACGTCAAGTGACACTCGCGAACCGCTTCCTGATCCGCTTCGCCGTAGTCGTCGGTTTCGTGTCACTACAGCCCGCGGTGGGATTCGCTCAGCCGGACGCGTCCCCGAATCCACAGCCATCCCCATGGCCCCTGTTGTGGGCTGAGCTTGCACTACTGATCGCTGTTCTCCTAGTCCTTCCGGCTCTGTCATTGTGGATTGGACGGAACAACCCCAAGGAACTCAGGGGCCTCGGACTACCTAGAGGGTCGATTCGCAGCATGTTGGCTCTGCTGATCCTCGGTTCCACCATCAACTTTCTGCTCTTTGGCGCCTCGGTCAGCGACGACCACTTCAGCGAAGTGTTGACGGCCCTCAGCACGCTCAGTGCTGCCGTGATCGGCTTCTACTTCGGCGGACGCACGGCGACGCCCCAGCCTGAAGCACAAGAGGAGTCTCCAGAGCCGACGAAGAAAAGTGCTTCGGCATCCCCAACTGCAGGCGGTCCAGGTTCGCCAGCTTGACTTACGCCCGATGGAGCGGATTCGTTACCTCCAAGGAGGTACGCCGGATCATCGGTCAGGCGACGCTCCGTCCGCGACTCCCCCGGGACGGAATGCAGGCAAAGATGATGGGCCGCGCGAAATCGGGCGTCGTTCCTGACGCCCATCGGGACGCTGCGCCGATTGGGCCACGCGGTCTCGTCGAAGACGAGAGAGCAAGGCGGGTAGCTCTTCCAGGAGCTGTGTGAGAGGTGGTCACCCTCCCGCGTCGTTTCACGGCGCCTGCAACTGCCGAACCGGCAGATATCGTCCTGACCCGCGGTACCGGCCTGCTTAGTCGCCTGATTCGTTTCTTTACGCGTTCCGTCGGAGAGCCTCGGACGAAAGCCAATCACGTAGGGGTCATCGTCGAGGCTGGAACTCCGCCGCAGAACGCGATCCTCGTAGAGGCACTCAGCAGAGTCAAGAAGCACTCGCTGGAGCGCTACGTGGACGGCAAGACCCAGGTAGCGATCTATCGCGCGACGAACCTGACCAACGAAGAGAAAACTGTCATCGTGAAGGCCGCAAATCGCTACGTGGGCCGTCCTTACGGAGTGTTCAAGATGTTCCTGCACTTGCTCGATTGGACTCTCCAGGGAACCTATTGGTTTCGACGACTGAGCAGGAGCGACAGCTATCCGATCTGTTCTTGGCTGGTAGCCCATAGCTACGCGAAGGCCGGCAAGTATTTCGGCGTTGATCCTGGCGCGGCATCTCCTGACGACATCGCGGATTTCGTCGAAAAATCGCACCACTACGTCTGCATTCGGGGTTTCCGACCGCTCGACGAATGAGACGTTGGTACCTAGAGCATGACGCCGTGCGTTAGCCCAGTGGGTCTATCTCGTGCACCTGTGTTCCGGGGCCTGTCGCCGTTCTCCAATATCGGTACGCCCAGAAGGCCGTCCGCGGTCAGGTGCGGCCGATTGGTGTTGTCATTCTGCTTCGGTATGTCCTGGTCCGCCGCCGCGCCAGGCGCAGGACTCCAGATCCCGGCCCAGGTCCGGCTGGACCAGCTCATGCTGCGGACCGAGCGGTTGGTCGATGCCGATGATCTTGACGCGGCGCTGGAGACCATGGAGAAGGCTTCGGTCCTCGCAGCGGAACACGAACTGGAGTTGCCGCCGGATTTCCGTCTCGAGCAAGCCAGGAGGGCGTTCGCGGTCGGGCTACTAGGGGCGGCGAAGGAATCGGTTACGGCGTACCTGGCAGTTGCGAGCCGGACGGCGCGGTCGTACATCGACGCAGTCGAGCTACTGGAAGACGTAGAGCAGATCCTGGAGCGGCGGGACGCGCCGGAGTGCTTACCGGAGCCGGAGGGTGCGCCGTGCTGGATGGAACTCGCCAGCCATCCCGGGTGCTATCTGTGGAATCCCGCCCCGCAGGCTACGGAAACCGCGACGTGGACGGGCGAGTGCTCGGCCGGCTTCGCTCGCGGCCCCGGGACAGTGATCTGGACTTACAGTGATGGCGAGCAGGCACACGAAGGGAACCGGCGGTACGGGCACCCGCATGGCGAGTCGGTGATCCGGGACAGTGCGGGTTGGGAGGAAGGGGGGCCGTTCCGGTTCGGGAAGCGACACGGCGCCTGGATCGAAAGAACAGCAGACGGGGCGGTTCTTGAAGGGCCATACGTGGACGGCGAAGAGAACGGCCACTGGGTCCTGCGCTTCGCGGACGGCCAGGTGGAGGAGGGTCCTTTTCTGGATGGGGAAAGGCATGGGCAGTGGGAGATCAGGCGGCCCGACGGCGCTGTCGAGCGAGGCGCCTTTCGGGCCGGCATGAGACAGGGCCGATGGACCCGGGAAGAGGCAGCCCCAAATCCCAGGATCTGTGAAATCCAGGTCGTGGACGACGAGGGCCTAGGCGAATGGGAGTGCCGGACCCGCGGTCGGGATCGCTAGGTGTTTTCAAGAGGAGCGGAATCGTCACGACAATCCGGTGCTATTCCGACAGAGCCGGGAAGATGTAGGCGTGGGGTGGACCGGCGAAGGCAGGGCGTTCCGGGGCGGTAAGCCAAGACGCCGATGAATGACGATCGCAACTTGGCGCTGCGCGACGTGAAGAGGAGTTTCTCCTCCTTGAGCCCTGTGCGACACGAAGTA
>JAJDWM010000133.1 GCA_022825595.1 Bryobacterales bacterium
CAAGGTCTCGTCCACTGCCAGCGCACCGTCCGGCTGGCAGCGAAACAACGTGAAGTCCGCGGCTTGACCGACCTCTAGGTATCCGGAGCGCTCGGGGATGCCCATGGCTTCGCCAGCGTTCGACGTGGCCAGCCGCGTCGCATCAAGAAGGCTCAGCCCGCCGAACCGGCACGCATTGGCAACTCCCCTGTCCATGCTCAACGCCGATCCGGCCAGCCTACGGCTGCTGGTGAGCTCTACCCGCTGCTCCGGGAGCAGCTCCACCTCCTGCTCGCCGAGCATGTATAGGCCGGGCGTGCAGTGCGCCGGGGCAACGGCGTCCGTCACGAGAACGGCTCTCGAAGGCCCTTTGGCCCGGAGGGCGACCTTCGCAAACGGCGGAGGCAGGTGGATGCCGTCGACGATAAGGCCGGCATAGAGCCTGTCGTCCGCCAGCTGGTGAATGATGTAGTTGTCGTGGCGCGGAACCATGGAGTGAGCACCATTGCCCAAGTGCGTGCTCATGGTCGCTCCGGCGTGCACCGCGTCGCTGATCTGCTCGGCCGTCGCGTTGGTGTGGCCGATCGAGACCACGACGCCGGTCTCGACCATGTGCTCGATTACACGGCACGCCCCCTCGTGCTCGGGGCCGAGCGTCACTAGTCGGACCAAGCCATCGGCCGCGCCTTGGAAGCGTTCGAACTCCTCAATGCTCGGCGCGCGGACATGCCGCTTGGGGTGCGCTCCGCGCGGGCCGTCGTGTGGCGAAATCCACGGCCCCTCGACATGGAATCCAAGGAATGCACCTCCGTTCGGGAGCATTCGGCGGGCTCTGGCGAGATTGCGCAGTGATCCTTCCATGTCGGGACCAGAACCGGTGATCACCGTTGGGTAGAGCCGGGCCACGCCCGTCGAGCGCTGGACGTCGATCGATCGGGCGATCTCGTCCATTGGCGATGTGGGGTCGTTGTAGTCGATGCCGGCGAATCCGTTCACCTGCAGGTCTATCCAGCCTGGAGATACATGGAGATCGGTGTCTCCACTAGACTCCGAGACCTGCGAGATTCGGCCTCTTTCGACGGTGACCGTGACAGTCTGACCCGTTCTGGGATCGATACCGCAAGCCGTCATCTAGATGCTCTCCGGGCGGATCTTCCCTTTACCGGTCGCCCGCGAGCGGTCCGCCAGTGCCCATTATGGCCCCTTGGCGGGGGCACCTCCTCACCGCCGTCGACGACAGCCGGCGCTAGGCTGGCCCGGCCAAGTCGCTGTGGTAGCCTAGCACCGCGCCACGCTGCCTCGCGTCCAATCGGGGTTCGGCGATGGGTCGGAACGGCGCCCGGTCCTTCCCCGATGGGAGGCTGGCGGCGCAGTCCAGCCGATATGGAGACGAAGTTCCGCGACCATCGCTGTTGGCCTCCGAGCGGAAACGCCGAGCGCACAGATCTTGGGCGGCATCAGTGGCTGGCCGCGGGCGAGCGCCTCGAGGATGGGGACGATCGCGCCTTCGCACGGGAACTGCCGCGAACTCGGGCCGGGTCGGCGCTCTTCGAGTGCATCTTCGGGTCGAGCCCGTTTCTGACCAAGTGCATGGTTCGTGAGCAGGCCTTCTTCAGGAAGCTCTGGGAAGACGGCCCCGAAGGGTGTGTCGACCATGAGATCCGGAGGCTCACCCAACTGCCACCCGATTGCGATCAGTCGACGGCCGCGCGCCTCCTCAGGGCCACGCGCCACAGGGTGGCGCTGGCGATTGCACTCGCAGACATCTCGGGCCACTGGGACTTGGAGGCCGTCACGGGGGCCCAGACCGACCTCGCGGAGGCCAGCTGTTCGGCAGCATTCCGCATATTGCTGGCACGGCTGGCCAAGCGGGGCGCGCTGTTGCTTCCAGACATGGAAGATCCCGAGGCTGGTTCGGGCCTGATTGCGCTCGGGATGGGCAAGCTGGGCGGCCGAGAGCTCAACTTCTCCTCCGACATCGACCTGATCCTGCTCTATGACCCTGAGATCTTCCCCGCCAGGCGCAGCTACGAGGCACCCTTCCACCTAATGAAGCTCGCCCAGTCCTTCATTGGCTTGCTCTCTGAACCCACCGTCGACGGAATGGCATTCCGCGTGGACCTCCGTCTGAGGCCAGACCCGGTATCGACTCCCCTGGTGCTGTCGACCAAGGCCGCCCTGACCTACTACGAGCAGCGCGGGCAGACATGGGAACGCGCCGCGCTCATCAAGGCTCGACCGGTCGCTGCAGACCGGAAAGCCGGAGACGCAATTCTGGCCAAGCTTGAGCCGTTCGTCTGGAGTCGGCACCTGGACTTTGCGACGGTGCAAGAGCTCCACGACATTAAGCGCCGCATCGACGCGCAACATCGAGGCGGCGACATCGGATCGCGCGGCCAGAACATCAAGCTTGGGCGCGGCGGCATCCGCGAAATCGAGTTCTTCACCCAGACGCACCAACTCGTATGGGGAGGGAACGAGCCTTCCTTGCGGACGATCGCCACTTGCGAGGCGCTGCGGGCGCTGACCTCGTCGGGCCACGTCCCGCAGTCGGTAACCGACGCGCTGACCGACTCTTACCACTACCTGCGCCGAGTCGAGCACCGGATTCAGATGGTCGCCGACAACCAGACGCATTCCCTGCCGTCCGACCCGGCCGAATTCGAGGGACTGGCCCGGTTTCTCGGCTACCGGGGCGGATCGGCCTTCCACCGTGACCTCACGGCAAAGCTCCGCCAAGTGGAGCGGCAGTACGAGTCGTTCTTTGAGCTTCCGCGCGAGATGGCCGTGGCGGGGGAGTCCTCGCCGCTTGCCGCAGCCACACAAGTGGAGGCCGCTGAGCGCTTGGCACGCATGGGCTTCGAGAGACCTTCCCGTGCGGCGGCGACTGTCACGAGGTGGCGCGAGGGAGCGTTCCCCGCAGCGTCCGATCCTCGGGCGTTGGCGCTCCTGCGGTCGTTGGTCCCGTCTCTTGTGATTGCGGTCTGCGGCACTGAAGATCCGGATCTTGCTCTGCGGCGCTTGGACGGACTGGTTCAGGGCATCGACGACGGTGTGCGGGCCTTTACGCTCCTGCAGGCCAACCTCAACGTGATGGAGAGCGTGGCTGAAATCCTAGTGGCGGCCCCAGCCGTCGGGGCTGTCTTGGCGCGACGGCCAGAACTGCTGGAAGAGCTGCTGGATCCTGCGATGGATTCTTGGGGCCCCGACCGCGCGAAGCTGAAGCGTGAGCTGGCAGAGGCCATCGACGGCGTCGGGCGTGCTGAGGACCGGCTGCGTCGAATGGCCGAGTGGGCGGACCGGGCTCGCTTCCGGCTGGCCGCCCAGTTGCTCTATCGCAGCCTCGATCCGGTGGATGCCCCGCGACTGGTCAGCGACGTTGCCGATTGCCTGCTAGCGGCTATCCTCGATTCCGCCCACCGGGATCTGACAGGCAGGCATGGCCCGGTGGGCGGCGGGCTCGCCCGAATCATGGCCCGTGGCCGTCTCGCTTGGCGGGAGCTGGCGGTCGGCGACCTGCTGGATGTGGAGCTGCTCTTCAAAGCACCTGACGGCGGCCGCACGGCCGGGCCGGATCAGGTCCCCGTAGCGCAGTTCTTCGCCAGTCTGGCTGCACAGGTCCATGCGGATCTGGTCCGCCTATCTGCTGGCGGGTTGCTCTTTGGCGTGCCGGTGACCTTGATGGCAGCTCCCTCGGCGATGGCATCGGGCGGCGCGGGGTGGCACGGTGGCTCGCGGTCGGGATTTGGCGGCTGGCGAGCCGTCGCGTCCGTGGGTATGGAGGCCCCGGATACGGAGATCCGCGTTCCGGGGGAGGGAGCCCCGCCTACAGCCGATGAGCAGGATGCGTTGGCGCGGGAGGGGTTCTTGCGAGACTTGTCGCGCGTCGTACCGCAAGAGGCCGAATCGGGGGATCTGGAGACTGCCTTAGTCCACATCGCCCAGGCCTGCCAAGTGCTGGTGGCCCGATCGGAGAGCGGATCGCGCGGTTCCGCAGCGGTCGGGCCGCGAGAAGCGCTCGTTGGTATCCGGGACAGCCGCGTCGCCGATTCAGCCGAGGCCGGGACCCTGCTCGACGCTTGGGTAGTTGCGACTCAGGTTCGGTCCGTGGAGAGGCTTCTAGGGCGTCCCGTCCGCTCCGGCGACCAAATCGCCAGTCGGATCGCAGTCCCACAGGTCGGGGCAGGTGAGGAGTCCGCCCAAGAGGCCGCCGAGCGCGTCAATGCGGTGATCGCCCTAGGAAGCAAGACCGCCGTCAAGCTGGTGCCGGACCTCCGGACTCTTTGAGCGGCCGTCCGCGGTGCGGCCCGGCTTGACGACCGGGACCGCACCCGCCTCGCCCAGTCTGCGGTGGGTTGGCGCCCCACCGGCGAGGATTCGGACCGGTGAACCCAGAGTTCTCAGAATATGAGCTTCATCCCGAACTGAACCTGCCGGGCCGGGCAGCACTCCGAGGTCGACGAGATTCGCCCTCCGACCGGCCGGTTCACCGTGCCGTTCGGGAAGTTGAAGTGGGCCTCGTTGAACAGGTTGAAGAACTCGGTCCGGAAGTCCAGCGACAGCTTTTCGGTGAGCGTGAAGGTCCGGGAGACCATCATGTCTAGGTTCACCAAGCCGGGGCCTTCCAGGATCCAAGCCGCCGAATTGCCGAACGTGAAGCGGGCGGGGACTTCGAACGCACCCACGTCGAACCAGCGCTCCGGGGTCCGCTCGCTGCGGGGAAGGTTGCCGTCCCTAATCCGGTTCGGCCGCTGGCCCCCTGTGGTGTTGGCAGGATTGCCCACCACCGAAGGACTGAACGGAAGACCGCGCTGCGCCTCGAAGATGGGCGAGATCTGCCATCCGCCGATCAGCTTGGACAGCGCTCCCTGCCTTGCGTACCGGCGGCCCTCTCCGAACGGCAGATTCAGCACTCCGGCGAAGAAGAACCGCTGCGGCATGTGCTGGCGCGAGATGGTCTTTTCGGGGGCCAGGTGCAAGCGGCTCGTCCGCTGGCCCATCTGTTTGACGAGGGTCTTGCTCCACGTGAATCCGCTCAGAACCGAGAAGCCACCGCCGAAGCGCCTCTCGAACTTGGACTCCAGCCCTTGGTAGTTCGTTCCGCCAACTTGCGGGTTTGTATTGATGTTCGCGAACTGCGGGAACCACCGCCGCGGATTGTTGGGCCCGGGCCCGGGCTCAGGCTGGTTGAGGTTGGCGCCTGTCCCGGTGTGGACCGTGTTCGAACCCACATAGGCCACCGACACCAGAGAGTTCCCAGGCAGGGACTGCTGGATGTTGAAGTTCCACTGGTTCGTCATTCCGTTGCGGAAGTTGTACGGCCACACCCCGACCAGCGACCGACCGCTGATCACGTTCGGATCAAGGGCGTCTGCGGGAATGCCGTCGCGAATGATGATCCGCGAAGTCGCGCTGGCCACATTCGACGGGATGTCGTTCTGCAGGTAGAATGGCGGGTTCGCTGTCGGGTCGGCCAGAACCGGCAGTGCAAACGTCCCCACGTAGAAGATGCCGTACCCCGCGCGGATCACAAGCTTCGGGGTGACCTGATAGGCCAGACCCACCCTGGGCCCCCAGTCGTTCAAGTCCCGCTTTCGGAACGATCGCCCCTCCACGCCCGATCCCGTCGGCACAAGCGTGCCGAACCGGGAGTCTTGCGGGTCAATAATGAAGTTCATCGCCCGGTCGTTCTGCTCGACGTACGGCGACTGGTACTCGTAGCGCAGGCCCAGGTTCAGCGTCAGCTTCGGAGTGACCTTCCAGTTGTCCTGGATGTAGGTTTCGTAGGCATAGGCGTGGCGCCGCACGTTCAGGGGCGTGCTGAAGCGGGTGTTGCTGGTCAGCCCTAGCAGGCTGTCTGCAACTGTGTCTCCTCCGCCGCGCACTCCCGCCATCGCGCGGGTGAACTGCCCGTTGAACCAGAAGCGACCCCTTGCGAAGTTCGTGATGCCTGACCAGCGGACAAAGTTGCGGATGTTGGCTCCCATCTTCAGGGAGTGGTTGCCCTTCGTGAACGAAAAGCTCTCGACAATCTGCCGGACGTCCTGCTTGCGCGGGTCGGGCGCGAAGTTGCGGGAGCCGATGTTCTGGTAACCGGCCATGAAGTAGGCTGGCAACCCCCTGATGTCGTCGCGGTCGAAGAGCCCCTTGAATCCGAAGTCCTTCCACAACTGCTCCTGGGTGCCCGTGTCGATCGCGCCGAACAGCCGGTTGTACGCCACCCGAAACTCGTTGACCATGCTTCCGCCCAGGACGGCCGTCCAATTGACGACACCGGTCTTTGCCCTAGAGAGCCTCAGGGCGGTATTGCCGCCGCTGGCCGGGAGCGGGAGGTTGCCCGGCTCAAGCCGGTCGAAGTTGAGGTAGCTGAAGCGCACGAAGATCGTGTGATTGTCCGCCGCCCGCCAGTCGAAGCGGGTGTCCAGCTTGTCGTCGTCGCGGTTCCTCGACGGGTTGAATAGATAGTTCTGGCGGCCGCCGCGGTTCGGGGCCGGATACAGCTCCAGCAGCCTCACGGACACCGGGTCGATCCGGCTGGCCGGAAGCATGTCGTCCGGGAACCTTGTGCGAGATCCGTCCTCGGCCTGACTCTGCGGATCGTGGATTGCTGCGATCCCGGAGAAATCGCCGCGGAGCTGCTC
>JAJDWM010000308.1 GCA_022825595.1 Bryobacterales bacterium
GACTTCGTCCATCCAATGTCCGTCACGGGGGACGTCCGCACGCTCGCAGTAGTGGTCCCACACGGCTCCCGAAGGCATGGAGTGCATCTGCTCAAGCAGCGCTAGGCGCCCGGTGAAGTCACCGCTACGCTCCATCTCCAAGAGCATTGCGCGCGGCTCCAACAGCGCCATCAGCAGGGCCTTGAGCACGGCGCGGCTGCCAATTACCCACGCTGCCACTCGGTTAATGCTCGCGTCGAAGAAGTCGAGCCCTATGTGCACCCGTCCTAAGCAGTCGCCCCTCACGACCTCCTTGGCGATCTCGCGGACCTCGTCCGAGAGAATCACCACGTGGTCGCTGTCCCAGCGTACGCCCCGGCTAACGTGCAGGAGCAGACGGTCGATCCACAGCAGCACTGCGGAGATCTTGTCTGAGATGGTCTCCGTCGGATGGAAATGTCCAGCGTCGAGGCAAAGGACCTTGCCCCTCGATATGGCGTAGCCCAGATAGAACTCGTGCGAGCCGACCACGTACGACTCGGAACCCAAGCCGAACAGCTTGCATTCCACCGCATCGAGGTTCTCGGAAGGGTCAAGCTGTTCTCGGAAGACTCTGTCGAGCGATTCCGCCAGCCGCTCGCGGGGCGCTTGTCGATCGGCCGGCAGGTCCTTGTAGCCGTCCGGAATCCAGACGTTCGTGACGCAAGCCGCCCCGAGTCTTCGGCCAAAGGAAGCGCCAACCCGCCGGCACGCTTGGCCATGCCGGATCCAGAACCTCCTAACGCCCCGGTCCGCATGGGACAGCGTGAACCCGTCTGACGCTAGCGGGTGTGCGAAGAACGTGGGGTTGAAGTCCATGCCCTGAAGATCCTGCTGCAGTGCCCAGTCGCTCCATCGCGAAAAGTGCTCCGGCAGGAGCTCGTCGCGGCCGACCGTCCGGCCACCTGTCTCCGCATAGATTGCGTGCAGGTTGAGCCGGTGCCGGCCAGGGATCAGCGAGAAAGCCTTCTCAATGTCCTGCCGTAGTTCATCCGGATTCCTGGCAGCGCCCGGATAAGTGCCTGTAACTGCGAGCCCGCCGCCGATCTCGGATTGGGCGCGCTCGAATCCACGAATGTCGTCGCCTTGCCAGCAGTGCAGCGACAACGGGACGGAGGCCAATTTGCGGACGGCGGCGTCACAGTCCACGCCAAGGGCCGCGTAGCGCTCTCGAGCTACGATGTACTCCGTCGGCGCCGCCAAGGTCCAATCAAGAATAGCCGATCAGCACCGCCCGCCAATTGCTCGGTTGAGATGGCCGTTTGCCAGCCCGCAGCAGCCTTCTCGGCCAGCAAGCACGGACGAGAAGGCCCTCTGTGCGCCTCCGGCGTCAGTACCGTGCTGAATCCTATTCCTTGCGGAGTTGCTGCGACAGATAGAGCCCAAGGCCTGTGTCATCGATGATCTTAAGCTGCGACTCCAGCCAGTCCACGCGATCCTCTTCCTTCAGCAAGATGCGTTCCACCAGTTCTCTGGACGTGTCGTCATTCGCGGTCGTGCAGGTCGCGACGGCGTCGTTAGCGCAGGCCACGGTTGCGTTTGCCAGGTCCAGGTCATTGATGTGGATCTTCGCCACGTCCTGTCCTATCGCCATCTTGTAGGTGTCGCGAAGGCTGGGCATGCTCTCCAGGAACAAGATTCGGTCGATCAGCTCCTCGGCAAACACCATGTTCGCGATCGAGTCCTTGCGAATGTGCCGCGCCAGCCCTTCGTAGCCCCAGTCCAGGCACATGCGGGCGTGTAAGAAGGACTGGTTGATTGTGGTGAGCTGATACTTCAGCAGCGACTTGAGCGCGGCCAGTGCCTTGGGGTGTCCCTTCACGTTGTTGCCCGGTGCTTTCCTTGGTGGGCTCCGGCCAACGGCCCCGAGCGCCAACACCCTGAATCATAGCCCAGCGCATCGGTTCGGCTGGCGTCCGTCTCTCATTCCCGGCCCGGGCGCATTCTAGTGCCTCCGGATGCGAGGGCTGCAATCGTCCGGACCTCCGTCCCGTTCGCCAAATGGCCCACCTTCGACGAGTTCGCCGATAAGTCGGGCGGCAGTCTGGCCACACCAGTCGAGTTGCCGTCGCAAGCAGGTCGGAACACCTAGCTCATCGCTCGCGGCCAGATCTGACAATCACGATTGCCTCTCGCACCTCCGTGTCGTCGGGCAGGATCTCTGCGGCATTCTGCAGCTGAAGTTCGGCGCTCTGGTAGTCCCCAGAGTGCCCGTAGACTAGCCCGGAGTTCCTCTGGATTTGCCCGCGGGCCGGGCACGCACCGCATTCCGCGAGAGCCTGCCGGAACAGCACGAACTGCTCTTCCCACCGTCCCTGTTCCGCCTTCGCAAGGGCGAAATTCCACAATGTGCCGCCCCGGTCCGTATTCTGTCGCTCCGCCTTCAGTTCCGAAAAGCGCCGCAGGTACGTCTCGCTGCGCTTCTCGTCGGTGTCTTACAACGGCTGCGCGAGGTTGTAGATGGCTTCCTCGTGCAGCGGGTCGAGCGATAGCACTTTCTCCCAGCGCTGAACAGCGTCTCGTGTCAGTCCAGCCTCATTCATCGCTAGGGCCAATTCGTGGTGCAGCTGCGGATTCGACCCGTCGGCCTCGACGGCAGAGCGCAGAACTTCGACCGCTCGCTCGGTATTCCCGGCCTCTCGCTCGATCGAGGCCATCAACTGGAGGGCAGGTACGAAGCGGCTGTTCAGCCCGATGGCGGTCGCGAGTGCCTCTCGTGCTGTGTCGCGCCTGCCCACATCTCGCAGCGCGCGGCCGCGATTGTAGTGCGCTCGGAATGAGCCCGGCTCGATGGCTGCGGCATTCTCGAACTCCGCCAGGGCTTCAGAGTGGAGTCCGGACTCCGCAAGCGCGCTGCCCAAGTCGAGCCGCGCCGCGGCTGACGATGGTTCCTGCTGGACGATCCACTCAAAGTGTGGCCTTGCCTCTCGGGACCGGCCTAAGCGGGCCAGCACCATTCCAAGAGCCTTTCTCGCACCGGCAAACTCTGGGGAGACCGTGACAGCGTGATCGATCCTCTCCAGCGCTGCTGCGAAGTCGCCCGCCTCAGCGAGTTTGAGGCCAAGGTTCAAGTGGGCCTCGGCATACAGCGGATCGAGCGCCGCCGCCTTCTCAAACATCGCCCGGGCCAGACTTCCGGCACCGAGCGATTCGTAGGCCATACCGAGGTTGCCGAGCGCATGGGCGTGCTCTGGGTCGAGGCGCAGAACTTGTTGGAGCAGATCCTTGGCCTTGGTTGCGTCTCCGGCTTGCAAGCTGGTCTTGGCTTGGTCCACCAGCAAGTTGACCTGCATCTCGCGCTGTGCTTCCTGCCGGATTGCTGAGAAGGCGGCGAGTTCTCGATATGCCTCGTCGGACCGCCCCAGTCGGGCCAACACCTTGGCCTTTCGGTAGCGCACGTCCGAGTTGCGTCCGTCCAAATTGGCTGCCTTATCGAGCCAGCGGAGGGCCTGCTCGGGCATGCGCATTTCATCCAGCACAGCGCCCATGTTCAACAGGGCGTCCGCATGGCCCGGTCTAATCTCGAGGGCTGTTTGCAGCTCCTGCCGGGCTGCCTTCCGTCGCCCGAGGCGCCGGAGCACGAGTCCGCGGAGGTAGTGCAATTCAAACGATTGGGAGTCCTCTCCCGCCAACGATGCAAACCGCTCGGATTCGTCTAGGGCATCCGTATATTGGTGCAGGCTCAGCAGCACCATTGCGAGCGCCAAATGAGCTGCTGGTGGCGAGCTGCCTATGCCGATGCCCTTCCTGAGGGCCACTCCCGCTTCCTCGTAGCGGCCTGCCTCGGCCAGTAGCGTTCCGCGTTCAAGGTACCCTTCGGGCCGGTCCGGGAATTCCGCGACCGCGCGATCCGCTATTCTCAGCGCTGCTTCGGTGTCGCCTATCCCACGAGAACGCTGGATGTCGGCCAAGTAGTCGTGGATCGTCTGGGCGTCGCCGCTGGCCGCCGCGACGACGCAAGCGAGGCTTGCTCGCAGACCTGACCGCAACGCCCCGCGCAGCACTCCCACGGCACGATAGGGCCCGCAGACCGCGATTGGGCCGCGGGCCCCGTGCTGCTGTTCGATCGACTGGCTTCGGATCAGAAGTACAGCTTCAAGCCCATCTGGATCTGCCGCGCCCGATTCGCAGTCCGGAGCACTCGTCCGAAGTTTCGGTGGCTCAGGTTGGCTACTGGAGCGGCGTACTGGGGCGAGTTGAACGCATTGTAGAACTCAACTCGGTACTCGGCCTCGAACCTCTCGCCAGCCCTGAAGATCTTGAAGAACGAGAAGTCGACATTGTTGATCCCGTCGGCTCTCAGGGTGTTGCGACCGGCATTGCCGAACGTGCCGGTCTGCGGCACGGCGAAGGCGCTCGTGTTGATCCATGCCGCAGGCGTTGGATTGGAGAGGTTGGGATCACCGACGAAGTCCGGGCGGTAACGGCCGTTCGGCAGGCCTGTCCCGGCGATGTCTCCATTGACATTCGGCGTGTATGGTTGGCCCGACGTGAACAGCGCCAGCCCGTTGAACTTCCAGCCACCAAGGACGGCTTGTGCTGCCGGGTTCGCGAACTCGAACGGCAATTCGAACGTCCAGTTCATGTTCAGATTGTGCGTCAGGTCGATTCCCAACAGGCTGCGGTCCATGTTGAAGTTGTAGGGGTTCTGCTGCGAGCAGTTCTCGACGAACCAACCCGTGCAGCCGATATCGATGGCCTTGGCCCACGTATAGTTGACCATGAACGCCAGCCCACGCGAGAACCTCCGGTTGTATTGGGTCTGCAGGGAGTGGTAGCTGCTCCGTCCCCAAGAAGTGAGGTAGTTGTTGGCACGGAACAGCGGAAACGGCGCACGTTGGCGAGCTTCTGAACGCCTGCCCGGAGTGAGCGCGACGTTGTAATAGGTGCCGAGCGGCAGCCGCCGCGAGCCGGACCCGACATAGTTGACCGAGAGGACCGTCGCTTCGTCGAGTTGCCGCTGGATGCCAAAGTTCCACTGCATGGAGTAGGCGTTGTCCATCCGCGGGTCCGAATACCAGGCCCCTTGGTTGTACGGGGTGGCGGTCGGAAGGATCCCGGTGGGTGCTGGATTCTTGGCCGAGACGTTGGGAATGGTGTCCGCAGGATTCGTGCCGTTCTGAAGCTTCCGACCGACATCTGGCCACGTGTGCCCAAGGTTCTGGGTGTTTTGCGTCACTCCCGCGAAGTTCTCGAAGAAGACGCCGGATGAGAATCGCAGGGCCGTCCGGTCGTTCAGGCGATAGGCCAAGCCGAGCCGTGGCTGCCAGCTCAGCGGCCACGGATCTTGCACGTATCCGTTCGCGGCAACCTGCACCCTGTCCGGGAGGGCCCCGCTCGGGTCAGGCAGGCACGGCGCGACTAGCTTGACTTCGCAGGTGGGCGGGGCGGCGGTGATCCAGAAGATGCCATCGTTGTAGTCGATGTTCCCGAACTCGACCGTGTTCTCTTCCGGGTTGCCGAACTGGGGCAGGACTGTGCTGTCCAGCCGCAGCCCGAAGTTGATTGTGAGCTTGGAAGTGGCCTTCCAAGAGTCCTGCGCGAAGTAGGACCACAGCGCACCTCCGCGGGCGCGCTTGTGGAAGTCGCGCCGGGACCAGGCGTTCGGCACGTTGAGCAGCAGGGACGCGATGGGATGGCCGGTGCTCCCCGGGCTGTCCGGACTGGCAGTGCCGACTGTCGAGAAGTTGTTGGAGTGGTCGTTCGTCCTGCCGAAGTGCCCGATGATGTTGTACTCCGCACCGAACTTCAAGGTATGGGTCCCGATGATCTTTGTGTAGGTGCCCTTGTACTGCCAAGTGTCGCTCGTGCGCGTGTAGCCGATGCGCTCCCCGCCGCCAAAGTACTGGGCCACGCCGACGTTGGGAACGTAGGAATCGCCCCCACGGAACCCGCCCGCAAAGTCCGGGTTCCAGCCCACCGTCGAAATGAACCCGTCCGGGAGGCTGACAAAGTCGTTGCCGGTGTCGCGGATTACGTCTGTACGTGCGAAGGAGACCTGCAGGATGCTCGATGGGTCGAAGGTGTGGACCCAATTCGCCGCGACGTTCAGGTTGTCGATGTTCACGAAGCTAACGAGACCCTGCCTGCCTCCCGTACCCGTCCGGTCACTGTTCTGGGCACTGACGCGAACAAAGACGGTGTCGGCATCGCTGAAGCGGTGATCCACACGTCCCGAGTATTCCCACTGGTCTAGCGACGTCCCTGTCGTATCCCTCTGGTTCAGGTTGCCTAGGTCAGTGCCGAGATCGACCGGCATCGGGACAGTCTGGTCCAAGTAGTGCAGGAATCCCTGGTCCAGCCGGCTCTGAGGTATGACGTTGCCGGGGAAGGGGTCCCGGACCGCATTCCCGTCAGGCCCCATGCGTGTCGAATATGGGTCGAAGATCTGACGCGCCGAGTTGCTCAGGTCTCCCTGCCGATTTGCCGCCGTCGGCACCTGGTAGTTGCGGTTCGCCGGCGTACGGTTAGTGAATCCTTGGAACGCTCCGAAGTAAAAGGTCTTGTTGCTGACCAGTGGTCCCCCGACTGTGCCGCCGAACATGTTCTGGGCCAAGGCTGCCTTGTCCCTGAGGAACGTGTCTCGAGCGTCTAGGTTGTCATTGCGCAGGAACCACCACAGCCGGCCGGTGATGTCGTTTGTGCCGCCTTTGCTGACGACGTTGATCACCCCACCTGTGACCCCTCCGAATTCGGCTAGGTCGTTGTGCGACTGGACCTTGAACTCCTGAATCGCGTCGATGATCGGCGGAACGGCGTAGGTGCTAGTCATCGTTCCTTGGTTGTTCACGCCGTCGGTAAGAAACAGGTTGCTCCGATTGTTCTGGCCGTTGATGGACGGGAAGCTGAAGGTTCCGACCGACGTGCTCCCGAATCCCCCCCGGCTTTGGGCAACGTTGACAGGCGACGCCCCAGGCGAGAGCATGAGCAGCTGGGTGAAGTTGCGCCCGTTCAGCGGCAAGTCGACCACTTGCTGCTCTGTCATCGCCGTTCCCAGTTCGGAGGAGGAGGCCTGCACTTGCGCGCCAATCGCTTCGACAGTCACGGACTCGGTCACCGCCCCGACCTCGAGCACGATGTCGAAAGTGGCAGTCTGGTTGACCGTTAGCACGAACGGCTCGATGGCCGCCGTGCGGAAGCCGTCGGCGCTGGCTTCGATCGTGTAGTATCCCGGCGGGATATTGACGTAGACGTAGCGTCCGACCGCATTGGTCTCCGACCGATGCTCGATCCCGGTCTCGACGCTGGTGAGGACTACTTGTGTTCCTGGGACAATGGCACCCTGCGGGTCCGTCACGGTCCCGTTCACGGCCGAGCTGGATGCTTGGCCGTACGCTGGCGTGTTGATTGTGGCGACTAGCAGCGCCGCCAACGCCGCCGCGACGCACCCTCGCAAGCCAGCTGAGAAATGAGCAAGCTGATCTATCTTCATCGTGACCCCTCTTTAGTCGTGTGCCCGGCGGAAACCTGACTCTTGGCTTCCTATTTCGCTGGCGCCCACCGCCCGCGGCTACAGTGTATCCGATAACGGAGGCGCTTGCGCCAATCAGGAACGAGCTTTTGATGAACCCTTTACGAGGCAGGGCATGTGCTGATATTCAGTCGCTGTGTTTCATTGGCGTTGCACTGTCCACAATCCCGGGATCGCTGGTCGGCCAAGGGATGGCCGGGGCTGGGAAGCGGGACCTGCCCTCGATACCGCTGCCGGCCGACTTGACCCCGCCAAAGGTGGACTTCGCGGACGTGGCATCCCAAGCCGGGCTCACGTCCGATTGGCCCGCAATCGAGATCTCCCACATGCGCTACCTCCCTGAGACAACCGGAGGAGGTGTTGCGCTGGTGGATCTGAACAACGACGGCCTTCTCGACGTCTTCCTAGTCGGAACTGGCGGGCAAGGAGCGGACCCTGTCGCCGTGCCGCACTCTGTCTTCCTGAATCGGGGTGCCTTGCGCTTCGAACGTGCGACTCGCGGCTTTTCGGTCGGGCCGACCGGCTGGGGGCAGGGAGTCTGTGCCGGAGACGCAGATTCCGACGGCTACACGGACCTGTTCGTCACGCACTGGGGCAGGGACGTCTTGCTGCGCAACTTGGCGGGAGAGGGCTTCCAAGATGAGGCCGTTGACAGGGGTGTGTCCGGTCCGGCCGGACGCTGGAGCACCGGCTGCAGCTTCTTGGACTTTGACCGAGACGGGGATCTCGACCTGTTTGTCGCCCACTACGTGGACTTCGACCCGGCAAGCACGCCGCTGCCGGGCGCTGCGCCGCAGTGCGAATGGCGCGGGGCACCAATACCGTGCGGCCCTCGTGGCCTGGCTGCCGAGTCGATGTCGCTATTCGAGAACAGGGACGGCCTATTCCGAGACGTGACCGAGAAGGCCGGCGTGAAGACGGCGCGGCGTCATCACGGCCTTGGCGTCGCGGCGGCAGACTATGACGGGGATGGCTGGACGGACGTGTTCGTGGCGTGCGACTCCACGGCAAACCTCTACTTCCGGAACACGGGAAACGGCTCGTTTGTCGAGACAGCCCTGCTTGCCGGAGCTGCGTATGACGAAGACGGCCGCGAGCAGGCCGGTATGGGCGTCGCGGTGGCCGACGCAGACGGGGACGGATCCTTGGACGTGTTTCAGACCAACTTTGCAGCGGACACGAACACCCTGTACCGAAATCGGGGCGACGGCCGGTTCCGCGACAGCACTGTGCGCTCAGGTCTAGGGACTGTCGCTCGGTATGTCGGCTGGGGCTCAGAGTTCCTCGACGTCGACCACGACGGCTGGCCGGACATTCTGGTCGCGAACGGCCACGTCGCGCCCGGTGTCGAGAGCGGGGGAAACGGGGAGACGTTTGCCCAGCCCCGCCAGCTGTTCTGGAATCTGGGCGGCGGCAACTATCACCCTCTCTCGGATGTTGCCGGCCCCGGGATCGCCGCCAGCCATCCGTCGAGGGGTTCGGCGGTCGGAGACCTCGACAACGACGGCGATCTGGAGATCGTGGTCGCGAACATTGAACAGCCGCCGTCTCTGCTGCATAACCGCGCGGAAGGGCTGGGGAATTGGCTGGTCGTTCGGGTGCTCTCACCCTCGGGTGGCGACGCGATCGGAGCGCGAGTCGCCGTCACGGTCGCCGGCAGGACTCTTGTGTCTGAGGTCCGTAGCGGCGGCAGCTATCTCTCTCAGGGTGACTTCCGGCTGCATTTTGGATTGGGTGATGCCGAGTCCGCCACGGTAACTGTGCGCTGGCCCTCGGGCAGTGAGGCCACGGTCGAGGCAGTGCCCGCTCGGACATTCTTGGAAATGGACGAGTCCGTTGGCATCGCGGGTGGCACGGCACCGTTCGCCAAGTTGAATCTCGAGTGAGACCGGAAACCTCAAGTGAGACTGGAAACGCAGCATTCGGACAACCAGGAGCGGAGGAGCCGACCATATAGCACGAGCTTAAGCCGTGCGTCATCGAACTGCCGCACCACACCTGCGAGCTCAGCGTCGCCGAATTGGGGGCCGGAATCAGCGCGAATGCTCCATTCGAGGACTCGGTGAGGGCTGTTCTCCGGCCGATCAGGACTCACCATCTAATGCCTTGGAATCGAAGTAGTGCTATGAGCGCTGCCACCAAGTCCGGGGCGGGCTCGCCGAGCTGTCGACCAACAACTGCGGCATTGCACTGATGCCGAGCCCCGGCAAGGGTTCGGCGAGCTGAGTGCTCTCTGAGCGGCTACGCTGAGTTCCGGCGCCGCCGTGGGCCGTCGGGCCATTTTGCTTGGCGGGCCGGTCACCTCATTACTACTGGCCACACCGCTCGGCAGATGGCCCTCCGACTCAGGGGATGGCCCCTGGAAGGCCCCATCACCGGAGAACGCTGACGAGATCGACGACTCTGCGCCGTGCTGGATGACGCAGTTGGGCCCGGGTTTGGTCGTACGCCAAAGGACTGACTGGCTGGGCCGGGAAGGCAAGGGCCACTGGTCCGAGCGGGACGCTGCTGAGGTTCAGGCCCAGTCCGAAGAGTTCGGCCTTTGCTTCCACTCCTTGATGTTGCCGCTCGGCCGCCTCATAGACTGCATGATCGGAAGTGCGGACCTCCACATCCGATCCACTTGCGCGAGTCTGGCCTCCGTCAGCGCGGCGGCAGGCCCCTTAATCGAGGGGCACTCGTCTTCGAACCTCGCTGTGCAGTGAGTCGCAAGCGCCCTTGCTGACCCTCGCACGGGCTTCCTTCCCCGGAGTTCCGAGAGGCGCGGAGGTCCCTCCTCTTAACGCTCTTCTGTCCGGGCAAGGCTTGCCACGACCTGCGCACGCTCTGAGATGCGGATCCACTGAATCCGACGCCCACAGCGCTGTCTCCTCATTTCGTCCAGCGAAGAGTGCCGCAGCGGGGCTGCGGCCGCCCCGCTGCGAAACGGTCGTCAATCGTGCCGCTAGAAGATGAACTTCAATCCCAGTTGGAACTGTCGGGCACGCCGCTGCGTCGCCGTCACGACTCCGAAGTTGCTTCTACTGAGATTCTGTACCGGGATTGCGAAGTCCGCGTGGTTGAACGCGTTGAATGCCTCGGCCCGGAATTGCAGCTTCATGCCCTCCCGTCCAGGCAATGGAAAGTCGCGGAATAGGGACAGGTCGAAGTTCGTCACCCCATCAGAGCGCAAGGCGTGTCGGCCCGAGTTGCCAAACGTGAACGGTGCGGGTGCGCTGAATGCGTCTGTATTGAACCAGCGCGACGGAGTGGGATTGCTCAGGTGAGGCTCCCCGACCTGGTCGGCCCGCATGTAGCCGTTCCGATTGCGCGTGTTGGCAATGTCGCCACTGACGTTGATGTGGTACGGCCGCCCAGAATAGAGATTGGCGATGCCGTTAATCTGCCAGTTCCCCACGATGTAGTCGGCAACCTTACTGCCGGTCGACTTCATTCCGGGACCTATCGGAATCCGGTAGACCCAGTTAAAGTTGAAGATGTGGGTCAGGTCGTGACCCGCCACGCCCTTGTCACGGACGTGATCATACGGTGTCTGGGTGGAGCACCCCTCGACGTTGTACCAGCCGTCGCAGGCGAGGTTGATCGTCTTGGACCACGTGTAGTTCACCATGTAGGTGAAGGCGCGCGATCGCTTCGTCAACTGGAACTGGAAGGCGTTGTAGTTGGCCCTTCCAACGCTGCGCTGCCAGAATGTCGGCACGATGAACGGGTACGGGCTACGGTCAGCCGGATCCCCGGGCCCCGGCGTCAGCGCCGTGTTGTAGAAGTGGTCGAGCGGCGCCCGGCGATTCGCTGATCCGACGTAATTCGTGGAGATCAGCGTGTCGTCCGTGAGCTGGTGCTGGAGGCCAAAGTTCCACTGCATCGAGTACTGGTTCTTAACGCTCGGGTCCGCGTACCATGCCACACGGTCGAACGGTGTCGGGCCCGGCAGCAGGCCGGCCGGGAAGGGGTTCTTTGCCGAGACCCCGGGGATCGGCCTTCCGCTCGTCGGTGTGTTCAGGTTGCCGGACTGCTGCTGGCCGACGTCGGGCCAGGTGTGCCCTTGGGCCTGCATCATCTGGTTCATCCCGGCCCAGCTGTCATAGAAGATGCCACCTGACATTCGCACCGCGGTCCGTTGACTCACCCGATAGGCGATTCCGACTCGCGGTTGCCAGTTGTCTGTCCAATCCTCGATCAGCCGCTGCGTGGGTGAAACGCGCACCTCATCGGGCAAGCTGCCGTCCGGGGTCGGTATGCAAGGTGCCGCCTTGAGGGCGGCGCACGAGTCGGGCTGTGCCTGGATCACGTATAGGCCCCCATGGACGCGCTCGAAGTCCGGAGTCCCCGCAAAAATGCCCTTGTCGTCGTACGAGCCGACCCTCGGACTCCACGTCCGGTCGTAGCGCAAGCCGATGTTCATGGTCAGCTTGGGGGTGACCTTCCAGTTGTCCTGCAGGTAGAACCCTCCGATCGCGCCCCGGTGCAGGCGTTTGAAGAAATCCCGCCGTCCCGCGTTGTTTGGCACATTGAGCAGCCATGAAGCAAGCGGACTACCACCGGTGTTGGTCTGAGGATCCGCCGTATTGGCCGGTACGAACTGGACGTTGTGGTCGTTCGTGATGCCAAAGTGCCGATTCGTGCTGTACTCGGCACCAAACTTCAGTTGGTGGTTACCCATGATCTTGGTGAAGTTCCCTTTGTACGAGTAGATGTCGGACGTGCGGTTGTTTGCGACTCGCTCTCCCCCGCTGAAGAACTGGCCAACGTTGACGCTCGGTGTCAGAGCGAGGTCGCTCCTGAAGCTACAGCAGAACAGCGGCTCAAAGCCGAAGCTCGTGGGATCCACGTCACTCGCGAACTCGCTGCCCGTGTCGCGGTTGATGAGCGTCCGACCGAACTGGAACTGAAGGATGCTGGTCGGGCTGAACGTGTGGACCCAGCTGGCCCCAATATTCAATGTCCGGACATTGACGAGGCTACCCAGCCCCTGCCGCCCTGCGGATCCCGTCTGGCCGAGGTCCGACCAGCTCATGCGTCCCCATACCATGTCCCGCGCACTGAAATTGTGATCCCCGCGGACGTTGAACTCGTCTTGGTCCAGGGATGAGTTCGTCGTGTCGAGTTGGTTGCGGTCGGCAACGCCCGTAGCGATGGGCTTGGGGATCGTTGTCTGGGCGTAATTGACGAATCCGGCATCGAGCCGGGATTGCGGGATCATGTTGTTTGCGAACGGGTCACGCACGAAAGTACCCGTCGCGGCGTCCTCGCGGGTGGACTGCGGGTCGTAGATTTGGGCCGGCCAGTCGCTGTGGTCTCCGGCCAAGTTCGCGTCCGTCGGAACGCGGTAGAGGCGGTTTGCAGGTGTCCGTCTCTTGAAGCCCTGCCAGGCGAAGAAATAGAACGTCTTGTTCCGGACGGCCGGGCCTCCGACGGTGGCTCCATACATGTTCTGCGAGAGAGGCACCACGTTCCTGCGGAAAAAGTTCCTGGCGTCGAAGTTGTCATTGCGCATGAATTCCCACAGCGTGCCGTGCACTTGGTTGGTGCCCGACTTGGTGACAACGTTGACGATGCCACCCGTTCCCTGTCCGAACTCCGCTTGGTCGTTATGGGTCTGAACCTTGAATTCTTGGATCGCGTCGATGATCGGTGGCGTGGCGTAGGTGCTGACCATCGAGCCGTGGTTGATCACCCCGTCGGTGAGGAAGAAGTTGCTCCGATTGCTCTGGCCGTTCATCGCCGGAAACGCGAACTCGCCGATGGCCGAACTGCCAAAGCCTCCCCGGTTCTGAGAAGTGCTAATTGGTGACGCGCCCGGGGTGAGGGTCAGCAGCTGGGTAAAGTTCCGACCGTTGAGGGGCAGGTCAACCACTTGGTTCTCGGCCATGACAGACCCCAGTTCGGCAGTCGAGCTCTGCACCTCGGCACCGACAGCCTCCACAGTCACAGTCTCCGCCACGGCGCCAATCTCAAGGGCGAAGTCAAGGGTCGCGGTTTGGTTCACCGCGAGCGTGAACGGCTGGAGCGAGCTGGTGCGGAATCCGTCCTTGCTCGCCGACAAAATGTAAGTCCCAGGCGTGATGCTGACGAACGTGTATACGCCGACCGAGTTGCTCGCGCTGCGACGCTCAACCCCGGTCTCGACGTTCTGTAGGACTAGGTCGGACTCGGGCACGACCGCGCCGGTTGCGTCCCGTACAGTGCCGTTGACAGTGGCAGTAGATACTTGGGCCCACAAGTGGCTGGGCGCTACCAGCAAGCACGCCATTCCGAGGGCCAGAGCGATTCCGATTCCCAATGTAAAATGCGATTTCATGTATTCTTCCTTCCCCGATCGAGGTCTGCCGAACCCGGGGTGTGACTCGGTTCTAGACTGGGCGACCTTCGCCTGCCGACCCCGTGCTGCCCTCGGGCGGACCCAGTGTACAGACGCCCTCCGGTACTGTCAATCGTGTTTGACGGGTGCTACGACGTGAATTGGACTGAAGGGCCAGACGGCAGGTGCAGGCCGATGCATCGGCCTGCAGACAGTTGGCCGGGTTGTTGTCAGAGCGCTCGGAGTGGTCTCGTCGTCAGCGTTCAGCTCCGATCACTGAGAGCTCCAGGTTCCCTCGGTAGAACAGCTCTTCTGATTGCGTGAGCATCATCGGAAGAACCGCGGAAATGTAAAGCCCAGCAGTGTGGATCTCGCCGCCCGCCGTGACCAGTTGCCCGGGAACGTCGTCACCATCGGAGGCCTGTGTCCCAGCCCTTGGTGACGAACTATCGCCACTGCAGCAAGCCCTCCCCGCGGTACTATCCCTGTGAGCTGCTCACCCGCTCGGTTGGGTGCGAGACCTGTACGGTTCGCATCCCTGAATCGCAACTGTCGCAAGCGCGTGCGCAAGCCGAAGAATGCCAAGTCTGAGACGGTTCCGTCGCGGACCTCACCGAGGCCAGAGCCGAAGTTTGTCAGCTCTGCATCTGGGATCACCCTCGCCCGTGGCGCCATCGATGGTGCCCGCGATCCACTTGGACGAGGTCTGCGCTTGCAATGAGACCGATCCCGAGACCACCACCACGGCGATCGCAATGGCTGCAAATCAGGGAACAATGGCCAACCAGAGCCGGAGTAAAGGGCCGAACCTCTCATGGACTTACCCGAGAATCAAGGCCAACCGCTGGGCCGCGGAGATCGCAATGGTCCGGATGGGCAAGGCCTGTGCGCGCCCGGCGAATCGGTCCGAAACCCCTGAGAATCGGATGATCGGATGTAGGATATCTGGTGAGCCGTCAATCGGCTGGATCCGCTAGCCGGACTCGTGCATATGCCGAAGGCAAGGGGCACATGGACAGGAAACGTCTATTGGGGCCTGCCGACACTGGCGATCTGCTTCGGAATCAACTCACTGGGCCAGCTTCCGGCGGGCTGCGAGCCGCCTCCAGGTGCGCGCGAGGCCATGCGCCAAGAGATCTCGGCAGACCTGCTCAACGCCCTTGGAGCCTATTTTGCCCAGCAGGGACAGCCAGCTTGCGCGGTAGCGGCATTTCGGGGCGCATTGCGCCTCGACTCGGAGTCTGACGAGACACAGTTCAACCTCGGGCTTGCACTGATCCAGAGCGGAGACCCTCGCGCGGCGACGAACCATCTTCAGGAGCTCACTAGGCGATCACCCGGCTTTTTCCAAGGCAGGATGGCCTATGGCACTGCCCTCGCCGAGCTGGGTCAGTTCGAGGCTGCCGCGGACGAGTTCGAGTCGGCCCAGAGGCTAGATCCGCAGTCGGTCGATGTCGCGGCCGCACTCGCGGACGCATTGCGGGCTGCAGGTAGGCCGGAGGCCGCGATCCCCCACCTGCGCAAGGTGGCGGAGTTCCGACCGTACGACTTGGACCTCCAGTTGAATCTAGGCGTCGCCTACGCCGAAGCAGGGCTCCTCGACCGGGCCACCGAGGTGCTCGAAGGCGCGACGAGAATGCACTCGCGGGCCGCCGTTGCCCACTTCAACCTCGGCACTTTCTATGCGCGTCAGCAACGCTACGAAGCTGCCGAGCGGTCGTTGCTGGCGGCACTTGAGATTGAACCGGGCAACGAGCCGGCCCGTCTGGCGCTCGCAAAGGTGCTGGTCCGTTTGCACAGGTACGAAGAGGCACTGGACAACGCCACACAATACCTTGCGAACCGTCCCCGGCCCTTCGAGGAATTCGATGCCCGCCACGTCGAAGGCGTCGCCCTACGGCAACTGGGTCGGCTGCAAGAAGCGGAGCGGGCGCTGAAGAGGGCCAATGATCTCAATCCCGACCACGCCGACGTTCGGTACAACCTCGGCTTCGTGTTGTTGCGGCGCGGTGAACTGGAAACGGCCCGCCTACACCTGGAGAAGGCGAAGGAACTGAACCCGGACAATTCAGACATCCGGTTTCAACTTGCCAACGCCCTGCGGCGGTTGAGGGAGAACGAGGCGGCCAAACTCGAATTCGAGGAGTTCGAGCGGCAAAAGCAGTCCGGCCAGCACCAGAACGAAGCGTCGATGATCGCAAACCAGGCGAATGAGCGGCTCCATCTGGGCGATGCGCGGGGCGCAGCGGAGCTCTACCAAGAGGCGCTAGACTTGGGCGGCGGCACGGCGGAAGTCTACTACAACCTTTCGCTTGCCTTGGGCCAGATCGGTCGCAGCGATGAGAAGCGAACCGCGTTGGAGCAGGCGATCGCGCTCAAGCCGGACATGTACCAGGCACACAACGACTTGGGCCTGGAGTATCTGGGAACCGGACACATCCCAGAGGCCCGGACCGCATTCGCCAAGGCATTGGACCTGAATCCCGACTTCGCCGAGGCGGCCAACAATCTCGGCTTCCTGGTGGCCCAGCAGCGTCATCTGGACGACGCAGTCGAGCTCTTCAGGAGGGCGATCACCCTCAAGGAGGACTACGCGAGGGCATACCTCAACTTGGGCCTTGTGATGGCCGATCAAGGCAAGCTCGCCGATGCCGAGAGCACGATCAGGACGGCCTTGGCATTGGCTCCTGAGGATGCGCGGATCCGGACATCGCTCGGAATGGCGCTGGCGCGATTGGGGCGCTCCGGTGAAGCGATCGAAACATTTCGGGCGGTCGTCGCGAGCACTCCGAACTCCGCCGAGGCTCACATGAACTTAGGCATCGCGCTGGCCGACCAGTACGACCTCGAGGCGGCGTTGGCGTCCTTCGCAACGGCGGTGGATCTGGCTCCGACATCTCCGTCGGCACGCTACAACAAGGGCCGAGTGCTCTACGACCTTGGCCGACACGACGAGGCCCGCCGAGACCTTGAACTCGCTGGCGCCATATCCGAGGCCATGTACCTGCTGGCGTTGATCGAGAAACAACGGGGAAGCCAAGAGCGGTCTCGCGAGTTGCTGATCCGCTTGGTGGAGGCGGATCCCCGAGATGCCGACGCGCTCTACCAGCTAGGCCTCAACTATTCGCGATCCGGAGATCCTGCGACTGCGGCGCAGTATTGGGAGAGAGCGGTTGCGGTTGACCAGAACCACGGACAAGCTCTCTACAATCTGGCTCGAGCCCTGCGGCATGTGGATCCGGAAGAGGCCCAGAAGTACGAGGCAAGATTCCGCCGGCACCGGGAGGAGCGACGTATCACCGACCAAGTTGAGACGCTCGGGAACTTCGCGTTGGCATCCGCCAACGCACGGGACTGGCCTCAGGCAATCGAGCAACTTCGGGAGGCGATCGAGATGTGTGGCAAGTGCCCGAGCCGGGCCGTTCTACACAAGAATCTTGGCCTCATCTATGCGCGCTCAGGGGAATTGGAACGGGCCGAATCCGCACTCCGGTCGGCGTCCGAGATGCTCCCCGATGATACGGACATCGAGAGATCCCTAGAGCTGATCAGCGGCTATCGGCAGCAGTGAGACTCGGCGTGTGAGGAGCAGTCTCGCTTCCGCCAAGACATAGGGCCTATCGAGCCGTCGGATGGCTCGGGACAATCGCCTGAGCCCTGCACGGCACCGGAAGTGCTTCGAGGGTTTTCGCGACGATGGCGGAGACTATCTCTCCAACAGGGCTTCCGGGCGCATTCTGGGTTGGGTGATGGCGGGGCCGCGACGAGCGTTGTGGGCTGGCCTCTTGGCATTGAGACCACTGCAGAGCCTGTCCGCGGTGGGAGGTGCTTGGCTAGGGGCGAGCCCGTTGGAGGTGTGGACGCCAGCGCGTTCCTTGCAGCCTCCTAGGCTCTTTGGTACGCTCGGGGCGCTCACGGAGCAACGGCTATACGTGTATCTGAATTGCCCAGTTCGTCGGCTGGCGGCGGTCTTGGTTGCGGCTGTCGGTCCCCTCTCCGCGATCGGTGCGGAACCGCACAGAGAACTGGTAGACAGCTACTGCGTCGCGTGCCACAGCGAGTCGCTGCGAACCGCGGGACTCGCGCTGGACGAGCTGGCGGCTAGGCCGATAGATGAGGACCGCAGCGCTTGGGAAACCGTAGTCCGGAAGCTGCGCGGCCGCCACATGCCCCCCGTCGGCCTTCCCCGTCCAGATGAGGCCACGTACGCATCCGTGGTCGTGTGGCTTGAGGAGCAGCTGGACGCTGCGGCGGCCCGGAACCCGGATCCGGGCCGGACCGAGACCTTCCGGCGCCTGACCCGCACCGAGTACCGGAACGCAATCCGAGACCTGCTGGAGTTGGATGTCGATTTGTCGACCGTTCTGCCGCGCGACGAGTCCAGTTCGGGGTTCGACAACATAACTGTCGGAGACCTCTCGCCAGCCTTGCTGGAGGCCTACGTGGCCGCCGCCGACAGCATCTCGCGCTTAGCGCTTGGACGCCCCGTGCCGACACCAGAGGTCCGGACCTTCAAGATGAGGCCCGACTTGACCCAAGAGTGGCCCGTGGAGGGATTACCGCTCGGGACGCGAGGCGGAACGTTGGTGAAGCACACCTTCCCCGTGGACGGGGACTACGAGATCATCGTGCGTCTCGCTCGCGACCGTGACGAGCAGATCGAGGGACTGCGTGTGCCGCACCAGCTCGACCTGCTTCTGGACGGCGAGAGGATCCGCCTGTTCGATGTCCTGCCGCCCCGGCGCGTCGGCGATCACGACGACGTCGACCAGCACCTGCGTGCGCGCCTCCCGGTCCGCGCCGGGACACGGGAGATAGCGGCGACGTTCCTGAAGCAGCCTTGGAGTGTGCTCGAGACGGACCGGCTGCCATATCAGGCCCACTTCAACGTGTACCGGCATCCCCGCGTCCAACCCGCGGTGTACGAGGTCACGATCATGGGACCGTACGGGCCCACTGGTCCCGGTAACACCGCCAGCCGCGAGCGCATCCTGACTTGCGGTCCCGATTCCGACGATGGGCCGGAGGGCTGCGCCAAGGAGATCGTGGCGAATGTGATGCGCCAGGCGTTTCGACGGGAAGTCACCGCCTCTGACCTTGAGGGGCCACTGGAGTTCTTTCGGGACGGCCTTGCCGAGGGTGGGTTTGAGGCGGGGATCGAGATGGCGCTGTCGTCGATTCTGATAAGCCCCGACTTTCTGTTCCGCATCGAGCGCGACCCGCCAAGTGTCGCCCCTGGTACGCCCTATCGGCTCAGCGATGGCGAGATCGCCTCACGCCTGTCGTTCTTCCTCTGGAGCAGCATCCCAGACGAGGAGTTGCTGGACGCCGCGAGATCAGGCCAGCTACGGAATCCTGAGATCTTGGGGGGCCAGGTTCGCAGGATGCTCGCGGACACGCGTTCATCGGCGCTCCTGACCAACTTTGCCGCACAGTGGCTGCACCTGCGCAATTTGGATGCGGCGGAGCGGGACATGCGGCTCTTCCCCAGCTTCGACGACAACCTCCGCCAGGCGATGCGGCGTGAGACGGAGCTGTTTCTCGACAGCGCCATCCGGGACGACCGCAGTGTGCTGGACCTGCTCTCGGCGGACTACACGTTCCTGAACGAGCGGCTCGCGCGGCATTACGGTATCCCGCACGTATACGGCAGTTGGTTTCGAAGGGTTGACTTGGGGCAGGGCAGTCGCCGAGGGGGATTGCTCCGTCACGCGAGCATCCTGACCGTCACCTCCTACAGCACGAGGACTTCGCCCGTGATCCGCGGCCACTGGATACTGGAGAACCTGCTAGGAGTCCCGCCTCCGCCTCCGCCTTCCGAAGTGCCGGCGCTCGAGGACCAGCCGATTGCGGCTGGATTGTCAGTACGAGAGCGGCTCGAACGCCACCGCGCTGACCCCGCATGCGCGAGCTGCCACGCGCTGATGGACCCCGTGGGCTTCGCTCTGGACAACTATGACGCGGTTGGGCGCTGGCGGACAACTGACGGCGATGCTCCGGTGGATGCCGTAGGGAATTTCCCTGGCGGGCCGACCTTCGAAGGCCCAGATGGCCTCGAAAAGGCGATTTTGGAGCGGTCCGACCTGTTTGTGAACGCCCTGGCGGAGAAGCTCCTGACGTATGCTCTAGGCAGGGTTGTTGGGCCGCTTGACGCACCGGCTGTTCGGAGGATCGTTCGGGAGGCGAGCGAAGACAAGTTCCGCTTTTCCTCGCTCATACTCGCGGTGGTCAAGAGTGACCCATTCCAGATGAGGAGAACGCGATGATCGTCACCAAGAAGACACTGCCGCGGCGCACCGTATTGCGCGGGATCGGCACGTCTGTGGCCCTGCCACTGCTGGATGCGATGGTTCCGGCCATGACCGCACTTGCGGCCACGGCGGCCACCCCGGTGCGGCGCCTCGGATACATCTATGTTCCGATGGGATCCGACGTCAAGCGCTGGACTCCGCCGCGGCAGGATTCGCTCGCCGAGCTCTCGCCGATCCTGCGGCCCATCGAGCCACACAAGGACCATGTCACGGTCTTGACGAACATGGAGCTGCGCAACGCCTACCCTGGCACGCACGCAACCTCCAACTCGGCCTACCTGAGCTGTGCCAAGGCCAAACTGACGGAGAGCACTGACTATTACTTGGGCACGACCGTCGACCAGATTGCCGCAAGGGAGATTGGCCAGGATACGCCTATCCCGTCACTCGAGCTCGGTATGGACATGCTCGATGTTGTCGGACAGTGTGACGACGGATTTGCCTGCGTCTACCAGAACAACCTCTCGTGGTCTTCCCCGACGACTCCGCTGCCCTATGAGGCGCACCCGCGCAACGTCTTCAACCGGCTCTTCGGTGAGGGCACGCCAGAGCAGCGCGCCCGGGCGCTGCGGAAGAAGGCCAGCATGCTCGACCGCTTGCGGGGAGACATCGCCCGTCTCCGGCGAGAGCTCGGCACTGGCGACTTGATGAAGGTTGAGCAGTATCTCGACAGTGTGCGGGAGGTCGAGAGACGCATCCAGATCGCCGAGGCCGGCATCGAGGACGCGCCGCAGCCTGACATCGAGCGGCCCGCCGGAGTTCCGGCGAAGTACGCCGATCATGTGCGCCTGATGTTTGACCTGCAGGTGCTGGCAATGCAGGCCGACCTGACGCGCATCATCACGTTCCAGCTCGCGCGGGAAGGCAGCACGCGCAGCTATCCCGAGGTTGGCGTGACGGAGCCGCACCATCCTCTGACGCACCACGGCAACAATCCGGAAATGGTGGCGAAGGTAGCCAAGATCAACGAGTACCACGTCTCGCTGTTCGCGTATCTCCTCGGCCGTCTCAAGTCCACGCAGGACGGGGACGGCTCGCTGCTCGACCACTGCATGTACCTCTACGGGAGCGGAATGGGCGATCCCAACAAGCACGACCACGTCAATCTTCCGATCATGGTCGCCGGTGGCGGTGCAGGCCGGCTCAAGGGCGGCCGTCACATCCGCTACGAGCGGGGTACGCCTCTGGCCAATCTTCACCTGACATTGCTGGAAAAGGTTGGCGTGCGGATGGACTCTTTTGCGGACAGCCATGGCAAGGTGGAGGAACTGCTTTCCATATGACCGCGACCAAGCCCCGCGGCGGCTTTGATTCCAGCCTGCGACTCTTGGTCTGCACTGTTGGCCTGCTTACCGTCGCCAATGGGGCCATGGCTGGGGAGAGCGCCCTGCCGGACGCGGCCCAAGCTGGCAACAGCCAGATGGTGCGGACGCTGCTGGCAGGCGGAACCGACGCGAATTCGGTCCAGCGAGATGGCACCACGGCGCTGCATTGGGCAGCGAGAAACAACGACGCGTCCACTGCGGCTGCGGTCCTCAAGGCCGGAGCAGATGCCAATGCGCGCAATCGGTATGGGGTCACTCCGCTGAGCTTGGCCTGCACGAACGGCAGTGCGATCCTCGTGAGCTTGCTCTTGGATGCGGGCGCCGATCCAAACGCTGCACTGCCTGGCGGCGAGACACCGCTGATGACTGCAGCTCGCACTGGGCGGTTGGCCCCTGTTCGGGCTCTACTTGTCGCAGGCGCCGACCCGCATGCCACCGTCCAAGGGATGGGCCGCCAAGAGGGGGCGGGGGCGAATTATTACCTAGCCCGACTCAGAGACCCGACGATACACGACTTCCGCCCAGATTCAGACCAGACTGCCTTGGTCTGGGCGGCGGCAGAGGGTCATGCAGAAGTGATCTCGGAGCTCATCGAGTTTGGTGCGGAGCATCGATTCGCCCTCCAGTCGGGCTTCACGCCGCTGCTGTTGGCAGTGCGCGGCGGTCATGTCGATGCGGTCAGGGCGTTGCTGGAGGCCGGTGGGGATGTGAACGAGCGGATTGCTCCCGGCATTGACTGGCGCCACCCGGGCTACGACGCGAAGCTGCGGCCCAGCGCCACACCCTTGCACGTAGCGGTCGAGAACGGGCACTTTGAGCTGGGTGCCTATCTCCTCGAGGCGGGAGCGGACCCCAGTGCGGCTGACCGCGAAGGATATACGGCGCTTCATGCTGTACCCGCCGCGCGTCGTGTGCCCCTGGGGGATGCCGATCCTGTGCCCAAGCCCACCGGCACCATGTCCAGTCTGGATTTCGTGAGAGTGCTGGTTGCCGCGGGAGCAGATCCGAACGCTCGGCTGAGTGGCACGGGCATCGTGAACCGGGGTGCTGTTGTGCTCGGGCCGACTGCCTTACTCGGGGCCGTTCAGACTGGCGACGTTGAGCTTGCGAAAGCCCTGGTGGAGGTCGGTGCCGACCCACTGGCGAAGGACAACCAAGGCCGGACGGCAGTCATGTTGGCCGGGTCCAGGACCGGCGAGGCGATAGAGGTAAACCAGCTGATCGACCTGTTGCTCGGCTGGGGTGTAGACATCGACGCTGTCGACAAGAACGGCGAAACTGCGATGCATGCCGCCGCGTACCGGGACCGCCCGGAGACCATCAAGTTGCTCGCCCGGCGGGGGGCCAGCGTGAGTGTCTGGAACCGCCCGAATCGGCACGGATCGACTCCGCTACTAATTGCCGCCGGATACCGAGGATCCGCCAGTTTTCGTCCTCAGCCGCGTGCGGAGGCGGCAATTCGCGGAGTCATGGCCGAGAGCGGCATCGACCCGCCCCCGGTGCTTGCACCGCCGGTTCAGCCGGCTCGAGCCGGGTATTGAGGCGCAACCGTCTACGAGGATTCCCAGTCCTCTCCGCCTGACTGGCCGGGCCTCGGGCTTGGTGTTCGAGCCCGGCCTTGGGGATGGCTGCCCCTTTGCTCCGTACCGTCGCCGACGGTCTCCTTGGAATCGCTGACCAGTGAGCGGTACACCTGATCGGATCGTCGTAGGAAGCCGATGGACCGCAAGGCAAGAGGCCTTGGCCCAATCGTGTTCGCGGACTGTGCCCGTGCGACCCGCTGCCTGACGGTGAATAAGGCCCCGAAGATATCCGGCCCAGGACGGTCGCGCGCGGCTTGTCGGATAGACGATCTATTGCTCATGTAGGAGTACAGGATCGTCCCGTGCGTCACCAGTGGCGGTCAGGCACTGGCTATTGGGTATTCAGTCACGAATGGGTAGCGACGATGCCCGGGGTGTTGTCTCAGCGTTCGGGTGGGACGGATCCGGATCCTCCGTGGCCGGCCTGCGGACCTGTGCAATTCCTGCCGGGGTTGGCGGCGTGATGCGTCCCACTCCCCGTCTCGTGCGCGTAGATTGGGGTCGCGCGAGCTGGATCAGGGATGCGCTTCCAAGCAGTGCTGGTCTGGTGATGGCCGGGGTTGAGAGTAGGCGTGCCCCCTGCTGGACCGCTTGTGGTCGAGAGCGATGACAGGACCACGAGCGCGGCTTGCCCCTGCGCCGCTCTCACTCGCTGCGTAACTCTGTCCGCAACCCGGTAGGAAGTTGCTGCTGGCCCGGCATCGGCCTGTGATACACATCCAGCGGCGATAATCGCGCTTGCGTGCACAAGGCGCGAGCGTGTCGCTGGGGCGGGGTGCGGCCCAGCCGCCCGGGATGGAGAGGCGGGCCCCTGAACGTGATGAGGGGATCGGTCCCAATGCGCGGATCATATCTCAGAGGATCCTGCGATATTCCCATATATGTTGGTCGATTCGCGTCAGTCTGCTTGCCAGTCTCCGGAATATACGCTATATCAATAGTGGAATTCCGAAAGATAGTGAAGAAGATCTGCTTCCCACGATCTGGAAGCCGTGGATGGGCGATGAACTAGTTGCATCGCGCGTACCCGTCACGACACCCACACGGTACGTCTCGTTCCGAGCGGCCTTGAATCTCCGGTTGCCTGGGGAGCACACAGGAGATTTGCACAGGACCGTCTTCTTCTACACTGCGGCCGACAACCCCTATACCCTGAAGCTTGCCGGGCCGGGCGGATTGTGTGATTCGACTCCAAGCCTCGGGAGCAAGGGCGTGCGGGACATGGCGGACCTCCTAGTAGTCATCGATGTCATTCCCGAAGGTGCTGGTCCAGTCTGGGTAGCGAACCACTACCAAGCAATCACAGACCTTGTTCTCGGGGATGTGACCGATCTTCGATGTACATTCATCCCGAGGGTCGCACCGGTCTATACCATCAACCAGTGGTTGGACACAGAGGAGCAGATCGAGCATTTGGTTCAGGAGTACCTAGTGCCACTGACCAGCCAGCTTCCACCAAAGGAAAGAGAAGTTCACGAAAAATGGCTTCCGACCGTAGTGTGGCCCTGAATCGTTCAATATGTTCTCAAGGGGGGCACTGCCTTAGCAATTGCCTATAACTTGATGACCAAGACACTCTAGTCCGAACATGGCTCGCTGTAGGCGGTCCAGTCACGGATCCTTGGCATCTTCGCCAGTATTGGCATCGGCGCTGGTATGATGCGACGCGACCAAAGCGGTCAACGGCTGGCCGCCAACATTGAACGCGCCAAGCCAATATGCACGCCGAGCGTCAGTGCGTCGTAGTGGTTAAAGAAGGTTTCGAAGCGAAAGCGCTGCCGCACTCCGTTATCGTCTGAAAGCACTAGTTCCGACTCCCCGATGCGTCCGCCCCAGTAATCTGGCTTGCAATAGGCCGCGATCTGCTTGAACAGTTCGTCCTCCTGTACGCCCTTGAAGTGCCGTGCGAAGGCCGGCGACCGAACGAAATGTTCCCGGCGCGTTGCTAGCTCAGGGTTGTCGCACACCGGCTCTACGCTCGGATACCGAGTGATCAAGCCTACGATTGGACGTCCCCGAGACGCGGATTCCACCAGCCGATAGAAGGTGGTGGTGATCGAGTTGCCGAACAATCTGTGCAACTCCAGAACGGTGTCGATGGACGGCTCTCGCGAGCGCGCTTCGTCAAGAAAACGGTCGCCCAAGAAGAGTAATCTGGCGGCTGCGAAATTGGCCTCGTTCTCGATCCGCCGACGACACTCCGGCGAAAGAGTGTGCCGGTTGTCGCCGAAGGCAGCATTGCCGTGCCATGGGATCAGCGTATGCCCGATCTCATGTGCCTCGCTCCAGCGATGCTTCTTGTCGGGCAGTTTTGGATCGAGGAAGATGCTTCGCCACTTCGACAGGTATAAGGCGCTGAGATCGAACCTGCGAATCGCCTCGATGAGCAAGAGCTGACGCCTGTAGACGTGCATTGTGGAGACCATGATCTTGGAAACGGCCTCCAGCGAGAACTCCTTGTCATCGGTCGGATAGAAGCGGAGCTCAAGCCCGAGTAGCCGCCGCACGGTGGCTAGGTTCAATGGCGGCTCGGGGTTGCCGAGCTTTCGCAGAACAAGATCCACTCGCTCGGCGATGTCCGTGCCAGGCTTCCGAGCGATGAAGTGGTTGCGGATCACAGCCCATCTTACGATACGGCACTTCAAGGGCGTACAGGAGGACGAACTGTTCAAGCAGATTGCAAAATCCGGAGGAACCTGAAACCTGAATCCGCAGCAAAACGAATGCCCAGTCCGGGCCAAGACGAACACTCGGGCCGATCGCGCCAAAGACTTGGGATCTATCCTCATGGGATAGCGGACGGCGTTGCGATGCGAGGAACGAGGACTCCGCTTCTCCACGTATCAAACACGAATTAAGAATGATGGCAAGAGTAAGAACAGCCATGAAGAGAATTCTCGAAATCTTGCGGCTGAGCGATGACCAAGGTCTGTCGCAGTTCGAGGCGCTGATCGCACAGAATTTGAATGCAGGTCAGTCGCGAATGGCTGCCCGTGGTCTGTACGATCTTGCCTTTTTGGCAGAGCGATATGGAGATGCGCTCTGATACGACCAGATCCGGCATTCGGAATCCCTCTCAAGAGACTTCGAGCTGTTTGCGGAAAGGTACGAACCTGCATCCTCCGATGACAAGACCCTGTCTAGGATTACAACCGCCGCAGACCGGGTGCTGGCCTTTCGCATTGCCGTCTTGGACCAGATGCAGCATCGCGGATTTGGCCGCATTGGGGAAGTTGAGCAGGCAATTCCGGAAGGGAAGACGATGGCGGAGGTCTTGGCAGAGCATAAGGCTTGGCACGACACCAATGGCAGGAAGGGCCAAAGGGCCGTGTTGAGGCACTTCGACTTCACGGGTCGACACCTCTGCGGCCTCAACCTCGACCGGGTAATCCTCATCCGACCAAACTTCACTGGAACGGATCTTCGAGACTCATCTCTGCCGGGGGCAGTCCTGCACAACCCAATCTTCGACGGCACAGATCTGACGGGCGTGGACGCGACGGGAATCGAAATCCGCAGAATCACCATGCGAAAGGCTCGAATGGGGCCCAGCACTCTGGGGATCGCGGAGACCTTGGCGGAGGAACACCGACGTGTCCATCCGACGCAGTCCTTCAGCTACACGCCCCAACGCATCCCTGTGCGCGACCGTGAGTATGGTCCATCCCGATAGGACAGGGTAGGGAACCTCGGGGAAGAGCCTTGGCCCCGCCGGCAGAGTGAAGGCCCAGTCACTTCGGAGTATTTCCCTGGCACTCCTGAAGGGTGACATCGCTGACCGGTGTCGCAATAGCCGGCTGGGACCGGACACCTGCGGAGGGTGAGGATTCCAGCGCTGCGCACTCGCTTCTCTCGCCCAAGTTGACAGCGGTTGCGTCCGACTTGGAGAATCGCAATAGAACCAGATGGCTGGATTCTTGGTTGGTCACGGCGATGTTGCCCGGCGTGAACCCGGACGGGTCCGAGACGGGGCGGGTGGTCCAAGTCAAGCCGTAGCATCGCGACCGGGTGCGGACTGAAATGTCAAGACGGTTTCCCAAGCCCATGCGGACGCCGATCTGCCGGGCAATCGGCATTGATTATCCGGTCCTGCAGGCCGGCATGGGAATGGTCGCGCAAGCCCGACTGGCTGCTGCAGTTTCCGAAGCGGGCGGATTAGGCGTGATAGGCACTGGCCTCAGCATGATGCCCGACGAACTGCGTGAGCAGATCCGTGCGGTCCGAAGCGCTACCCGCAAGCCGTTCGGCGTCGACATCCTGTTCGCCACGGTCCGTGCCGAGGGAAGCTCGGTCCTCACATACACCGAGAACGTCAGCAGACTCATCGATGTCACGCTGGAGGAACGGGTCGCGGTCTTGGTGTCGGGGCTGGGGAGTCCGGAGGCCGCCGTGCCTGATGCACACGACCGGGGAATCTATGTTATGTCCGTGATAGGGGCAGAGCGCCATGCGAGGAAGGCCGTCGCAGCTGGCGTCGATGCCGTAATCGCTTCCGGTCGGGACGGAGGCGGTCACGTCGGTTCCGTTGGGACGGCGGCGTTAGTGCCTGCCGTCGTGACCGCTGTGGACGTGCCCGTGGTGGCAGCTGGGGGTCTGGCCGATGGCCGCGGTTTGGCAGCCGCGCTCATGTGGGGAGCACAGGGTGTTTGGCTTGGAACTCGCTTCATCGCCACCAAGGAGGCCGCTGCGCACGCGACATACAAGGCGAGGATAGCCTTGAGCGATACTTCGGCAACGACGGTGACGAAGGCTCACAGCGGCAAGCCTTGCCGCTTGATCCGCAATTCGTTCACGAACTTCTGGTCGGAGAGGGAGGATCAAATCCAGCCGTATCCGAGGCAGGCCCTTGAGGTCGGAAACCCCGCTTCGGTGAGAGGGCGGCTAGAGGGTGATGACGAGTGGGGAGTGCTGCCTGCGGGCCAGAGTGTGGGGCTGGTCGGCTCGGTCCCGCCCGCGGGCAAGGTTGTTCACCAGACTGTCCGGGAAGCTCGGGCCGCAATCGCGGCAGGCTCGCACTGCTGAGGAACGCTCCCTCCCCGAGTGGCCTCAGGTTGAGGAGGATCTTTGCGGAGTCCGTTAGGCTAGGCGCTCCGCGTGGATTTCTTCCGCTGACCTGGCAGATTGCAAGCGCTGGAGAGGATTCGCCCCACTGCGCCGCCTTGGCAAGTTTCATCCGTCCCGAGATCCACCGGCGTGCCCATTTGCTCGCTGCCCGTACCAATAGCGGCCTCAGGATTGCGGTGGCTCCCGGTTGCCGGTCTTGCCGTTCTCAACGGACGCCGCAATCGTGTCTCCGGACAGTCGTGGGGCCGTCCACGAGCAATACCAGAACGTAGGCAACGGGCACGCTTTGTTCCCGATCAGGCTTCAGGATCCGTAAACCTCGTTCGGTACGCAGGGACGCGAACTTCAGGCGTCGCGTCGCTACGATGTAGCGGTGCACTCCTTGCGGCCCATAGAGGTCCTCCTCCGTCCGCCCCCGAGGATCCCGAGGATCCGATGAAGGTATCCCGCGCCATCGCAAAGATGCTCAGGGAGGAGGGCGTGGAACGCCTATTCGCCTATCCGATCAATCCGGTCATTGAGAGCTGCGCCGAAGAGGGCATACGCCCGGTGGTCGTCCGACAGGAGCGGACGGGACTGCACATGGCCGAGGCGGTCGGTCGTCTCAGTTCGGGACGGAGGGTCGGAGTCTTCAGCATGCAGCACGGTCCCGGAACCGAGAACGCGTTCGGCGGAATCGCCCAAGCGTACAGCGAGTCGGTTCCCTTGGTCGTGCTGCCGGCGGGCTACGGGCGGGCCCGGACAAATGTCCCGCCAAGCTTCAGCTCGCTCGTCAACTTCCAGCACGTCACCAAGTCCGTGGAGCAGGTCACTCTGGCTTCCGAAGTTCCGAACGCGATCCGGCGGGCCTTCACACAGGCAAAGAACGGGCGGCCCGGGCCATGCTTGGTCGAGCTGCCATGGGACCTGCTGCTGGAGGATTTCCCAGGAGATCTGAGCTACAGCCGGTCGATCCGCACGCGCTGCGGTCCCGACCCGGACGCCGTGCGCGAGGCGGCCAGGATTCTCGTCGCCGCCACGCGTCCGGTCATCTACGCAGGGCAGGGCGTTCACTACGGCCGAGCTTGGCCAGAGCTCCGAGAACTCGCCGAACTGTTGGAGGCTCCAGTCACCACCAGTATCGAGGGCAAGAGTGCCTTTCCCGAGAAACACCCGTTGTCGCTGCAGTCGGGAGGGCGCGCGTACTCGAAAGAACTGGACGAATTCCTCGCGAGGGCCGACGCGGTCTTTGGCATCGGAGCGAGCTTCACGCAGACCGTATTCGGAATCCCTTGGCCGAAGTACCTCGGCAAGCCGGCCGTGGTCCAATCCACCATTGACACCGCGGATCTGCACAAGGATGCGGTGATCGACGTGGGTCTGGTCGGCGATTCCCGGCTCGTGCTGACTTCTCTGATCGAGGAGATTCGGAGCTTGCTTCCAGGGCCGCGAGGGCGACTCGCCTCCGTCGCGGCCGAGATCTCAACGCTGCACGGCGCCTGGCGCGGGCTCTGGAGCAAGAAGCTCGGTTCCGCGAGCGTCCCGATCAACCCCTACCGCGTCATCCGCGACCTTGAGGCGACCGTTGACGTTGGCAACACGATAATCACCCACGATGCCGGTAGCCCTCGGGATCAGCTGACCCCGTTCTGGCGGACATCGACGCCGCTGAGCTACATCGGATGGGGGAAGACTACACAGCTGGGCATGGGATTGGGGCTCGCCATGGGCGCCAAACTCGAATGTCCGGACAAACTGTGCATCAACTGGTGGGGCGACGCGGCGATCGGCTTCACGGGAATGGACTTCGAGACCGCGGTCCGGGAGCGAATACCGATCCTCTCCATCCTCTCGAACAATTTCTCGATGGCGATCGAGATCCCCGTGATGCCTGTCGCGACCGATCGGTACGGCAGCACGGACATATCTGGGAATTACGCCGATCTCGCGAAGGCGTTGGGTGGGTACGGGGAGCGGGTGACCGATCCCAACGAGATTGTCCCGGCAATCCGACGCGGAATCGCGAAGACGGAGGAAGGAATCCCAGCCCTGCTGGAATTCATCACTTCCAAGGAGCTGGAAATCTCAAGATTCTGATGCCCTAGCCGAAAAGGGAATGGGCCGGACATCACCATCGGCGGCGGACCAATCCTCGGGGCGAGTCTCTCCGTTCAGGATCGCAGCGTGCGATGTGTGCGACCGCGATTGGAGGCGCCACAGGCACACGACCGGACCGGCGTACCAGAGCGGGAGCCGCGATCAAGGCAGCCCGGCAATTCTCATCTGTGGGTATCGGCCGACGTGCGTCCGAGATGGGCACTCACGCGCCTGATCGGCAGCAGAGGTTTCCGAACGGGAACCGCCGGTCTTCGAGCCAGCCGGCCCCCGCATCGGTTGCTGAGGTCTGAACAGCCTCCCCTCAGCGGCCTCCCGGAGTCTGAAATGGAAAAGGCGGGCACCCCAAGAGGTGCCCGCCGATTGGTTGGTGCGCCTGCGAACTCGTCTAGAAGACCCACTTCAGGCCGAATTGAATCCGGCGCGGCTCGCCCGCCGTGTTGATCGTTCCTGCGGCCGGCCTACCGATGGAGGTGTTCGGCCGTCCGAAGACGGGTGTATTGGTGAAGTTGAAGGACTCGAACCGGAACTGGATGTAGTCACCCTCCCAAGGCAGGGCAAACCTGCGCGCTAGGGAGAAGTCGACCGCCGTCGTTCCGGGTCCCCATATCAGGTTGCGGCCGGCGTTGTCGATAACCCCTGGCTTGCCGGGCACGATCGCGTCGGTGTTGAACCAGCGGTCGATCGTTCGCTGGCCCACTGGCAGGTTAATGTCCCCGGCCACATCGCCGCGGTTTGCGCCACCCACGTTGGTGGTGTTTTGGTTGAACGAGTGGCTATCCGGCGTCCCTCCGAGAAAGTTCAGGATTCCGCCGATCTGCCAGCCCCCGAAGATCCATGAGCCGGGGCCTGACTCCAGCCGGCCTTTTCCTGGCCCGAACGGAAGCTCGTAGACAATGCTTGTGACGTATGCCAAGCGCCGGTCTAGGGAAGCGTTTCCCCGTTCGATGGACTGGTCGTAGGTGAACCGCTGTTGGGAGGTCGTGCCCGTGGTCAGGTTCTCGTTGATGACGTCGATGTTGTGGGCCCAAGTGAAGGAGCTCAGAAACGTCAGCCCGCCCGTGAATCGCTTCTCGCCCTTGATCGTCAGCGAGTTGTAGTTCTGGTTCAGGTAGTTTCCTCCGCGCATGTTCACATTGTTGAAGTAGTCGCGGTTGCGGCGCCTCTGGTGTTGGATCACCGGATCCGGGGTCATCGGACGGTTGATGTTCATCGCACTCGGAATCTGGTTCGTCGCTGTTCCGTTGTAGCCAATCGTCAGCAGGGTGTTGCCGGGCAGCTCGCGCTGGAGGTCGAAGAACCACTGTCCCGCGTAGAATTGCGGCCAAGTTCCGTCCACAACCGTGTTTACGCTCAAGCTGCGGCGCGGAAGGCCGGTGCGGCTGGCCACGGGAAACCCTTCTTGGACGATGAAGTTGCTGACATCGCGCCCCTGCGGGAAAGTCAGCTCGTTCGAGAACGGCGGGCCCGTAAAGAAGCGTGCCGCCTGACCCTGCACGATGTCGTGCTCGCCGAAGAAAATGCCAGCGCCCGCTCGCACGACAGTCCTGTCGTTGATCCGATAGGCGATCCCCAAGCGAGGTGCGAAATTGTTCAGGTCCGGGTCGCCTCCGGTGTCGGATCCGTCGGTCGGTCGCCTGAAGAACTGCAGGAAGTCGTCCCCGGTGAATCCCCCCCGGTTCGCCGGAAGGCGCTCTTCCGCGCTAATGGTGCGACCATTGATCTCCGAGATGAAGTTGCCGATCGTGGTGTTGAGGGTGTGGCTGTCCGGATCGGGGAAGTGAGGCAGTCCGAAGATCTCGTAGCGCAGGCCGAGATTCAGGGTGAGGCGAGAGGTCACCTTGTAGTCGTCCTGCACGAAGAAACCGTAGTAGTTGGCCACGTACTCCTCTCCGTTCGGCCATCCCCAAACACCGTTGGATGCCCAGCCCAGGACCATGTCCGCGACCGAGTTCCCGGTCGCTCCGCGGCTTGCGGGACTCTGAGGCGTCTCCGAAGTGAAGACGCCGTTGAAATCGAACCGGCCGCGGCGGAACCGTGAGGGCGACCGTGGGATCTGCGTCCGACGGTACTCAATCCCGAACTTGATCGTGTGGCTGCCCTTGACGATCGTGAAGTTGTCCGAGATCTGGAGGTTGTCCATCTTGTTGACGTTCGGCCAAAACGCCCGCGGACCGAGGTCCCGGAAACCAGAAGGCCGGGACAGCGCGTAGCCGTGGTTCAGGCCGTCGTCGAGCGTGTCGCCCGGGGCACCCTTGACGCCGAACTGTTCGTTCATCGGCTCGGTGATCGGGATGTCGAAACGGGTCGGGAAGAAGGTGTAGCCGAAGCGCAACTCGTTGAACATAGTGGGCCCAAACGTGGTGTTGAGCGCCGAGGCCCAGTTGTCACCCGGAAGATCGATCGTCTGTCCGACGCCACCCACCGCCGGCAGCGGCAGCGGTCCGTTCTGGAGCACGAACTCGTCGCGGATCGAGTACCGGGCGAACCAACGGTTCGCGTCGTTGATGTTGTAATCGATGCGGAGGTCGTACTGATTGTGGTCTATCGTGTCCGACGGCGAGTAGAAGTAGTTGTTGCGCAGGTTCTCCCTGCCGGGAATGTTCGGCGCCGGATAGTTGGCCAGCAGCGCCATCGACACAGGATCGAAGCGTGTCGCGGGGATCATGAAGTTCGGGAACGCTGAGCGCGTGCCCTCGTTCAGCGTCCCGGGATCGTAGATCCGGCGGTCCGGATCCGGCTGCATCGAGAAGTCGCCGCCTAGCGCCGACTGGCTCGGAACGGAGCTGGTGAAACTCTGGCCCGCTCGATTCTTGGTGCCTTGGAAGCTGAAGAATCCGAAGAGCTTGTTGCGGATGAAGGGTCCTCCGAATGTGCCTCCGTACTGGTTGCGCCGCAGCGTGGGCTTGGCCGCACCGGTCCGATTGGCCATGAAATTCGTGCCATCTAGCTTGTCGTTACGGATGAACTCGAACAGCGAGCCGTGGAACTCGTTCGTCCCCGTCTTGGTGCTAACCAGCACCTTGGCGCCCATCCGATATCCGTACTCGGCAGACGTGTTGTTCGTCACCACCTTGAACTCGCCGACGGCATCGACCGATGGCTTCGTCGCCTGCGCCTGGAAGCCAAGAGCTCCGCCGGAGTTGCGCGACGAGTTGTCGGCACCGTCTAGCAGCACGTTGGTCTGTGCCGCGTGCATCCCGACGGCCAAGATGCCGCCTTCGCCACCCATCACGCCGTCGTGCCTAGTGCCTTTTCCCATCTCGCGGGAGGGCAGCACGCCGACGGTGAACTTTGCCAGCTCCAGGTAATTGCGCCCATTGAGCGGCATCTCGAGGATCCGCTTGGAGTCGATGACTTGGCCGACCTCGGTCTTCTCCGACTGGATCAAGATTGCCGCTGCGCTGACCTCGACCGTCTCCGTGACTGAGCCGACCGACATTGCACAGTCGATCCGCATGGTCTGCTGAACTTCCAGACGGACCTCTGAGAACTCCTTGCTGGCGAAGCCGTCCGATGAGCACACCACGGAATATAGGCCTTGGTTGAGGCCGGGCACCGAGAAGAAGCCCACCTCGTTGGTGGTCACGTCACTCTGCGTGCCAGTTTCGAGGTTCGCAACGGCGACTTGGGCCCCTGGAATCACCGCACCTGTGTCGTCGGTGACCGTTCCTTGAATCGTTCCGCTGGTCTGCGCGAATCCCAAGCCCAGCGAGAGGATTCCCGCCCCGAGTAGGCGGAGAGTCAGATTTGTCAATTAAGTACCCCCTGAATAAGACGGGTTCGAACGCCCTGACGCGGACGAACCCCAAACTGCGCCTATCGTACCGCCTTAGCCACAAACGGTCAACGTTGCTCGGGTTCAGCGCGTGTCGCGTGCCAAAGCGCGGAAGCGGTCGGCCGCCGACCTGGCAAGCCCCCCAAGGCCAATCTGCCTGTATACTCTGGCCAGCGCGTAGTGGATTCGAGGGTCGTCCGGGCGCTCCCGGCGGGCCGTTTCCAGAACCGTCCTTGCAGGGCCCAGTTCCTTCATCTTTGCAAGCACGATGCCGAGCTCAACGAGCGTGCTGACATGCCGAGGGTCGGCCGCGGTCGCGGCCTGCAGCGCTGCTCTGGCTGCCCTAAGGTCGCCGAGGTCGTGAAGCATGCTTCCAAGGTGATAGTGTGGCCATGGTGATTGCGCGTTCCTGCGTTCGTTTAGCGCGATGGCCGCTCTGTATTCTGCCTCTGCGGCCTCCGTCTGCCCAAGGCCTTCCAGACATTGCCCGAGCAAGTCGTGCGCCTCCGGGAGGCTCCGTGCCCGCTCGAGCGCGCTGCGGAGTTGCTCCGCGCCCGCAAGAAACCGCTGTCCCTCGTAATGCAGCCTAGCTAGGGCGAGCCGATAGCGGGGCTGCGCAGGCTCAGAGTCGACAAGAGTCTCCAGTTCTGCCCTGGCCCAATGGCTGCGGCCTAGGCGCAGGTGGGCAGTGGCGAGCAGAAAG
>JAJDWM010000166.1 GCA_022825595.1 Bryobacterales bacterium
GTTTCGTACAGCGTGACGCCCGAGGCGACGATAGCGATGTCGTCGCGCTCGCTGGATCGGAGCACCTTGGCCTTGCCTACCTGGAAGCTCTCGCCCGAATCGTAGAGAATCGCGGTCTTCGGCCGGCTCGTTCGAATGTAGACGGGCCCTTCGAGGCCGGCGGCCAGCTGGACGGCCCTCCATGCACTGGTTGCGTCTGTCGGGTAGAAGACCGTGTAGTTCGGCTGCGCGCAGGCCATTGCCAAGTCCTCCAGGCCCATCTGCGAGGCTCCATCCTCGCCAATGGACACGCCGGCGTGAGTGCCGACCAGCTTTACGTTCGTCGAGCTGATCGCGGCAAGCCGCATGAAGTCGTATCCCCGGGCCAAGAAGCACGCGAAGCTTGACGCGAACGGGATCTTGCCGCGGCAGGCAAGGCCCATGGCTACACCCACCAGGTTCTGCTCGGCGATGTAGCACTGGAACAGGCGTCGCTGGTCAGTCTTCGCTATGTCGGTCGTGAATGTCGAATTCCCGACATCGCCGTCGACCCCAACAACCCGCGGGTCCGTCCGAGCCAGAGCCTCAAGCGCGGCACCGTAAGCCTGCCGCGTGGCCACCTTAGGACCGCCGGGCACATAGGACGGCGGCTCCGGCTGCCCCGCTTCAGGGCCAGAACCGTTCCTGGCCGCCGGAAGGTTGGGCTGCCAGTCGTGCGCCGTGCCGGTCAGCTGCGCGCGCAGCGACTCCAAGGTCTCGTCGGCCAGTTTTCCGGCCGGTATCGGCTTGCCGTGCCAGCCGTCCTTGTCCTCGGCACAGGGGATGCCTCGGCCCTTGAATGTCTTCGCCAGGACGACCGTCGGGGTGTCGAGGCTCTCGCGGGCATGGTCGTAGGCAGCCGTAAGGGCGGAGATGTCATGCCCGTCTACGACCACCACGTCCCAGCCGAATGCTTCCCACCGTCGGCGGTATGCATCCATGTTGTGCTGCAGCATCGTCGGCGCACTCTGGCCAAAGCGGTTCACGTCGACTGTGGCAATAAGGTTCCCGAGTCCGTCATTGGCTGCCATGGAGGCGGCCTCCCACACGGCTCCCTCAGCGATCTCGCCATCTCCCAAGAGCACCCATACGCGCCGGTCCGTGTCGTCAAGCCGGCACGCGTGGGCCATTCCGACGCCCACGCTCAACCCCTGTCCTAGCGAGCCTGTGGCAACGTCCACGAATGGCAGCGTCGTGGGCGGGTGGCCTTCCAAATCCGAGTCGATCTTGCGCAGGTTCATCAGCTCTCCCTCGGGGAGGAACCCGGCCAGACTCCAAGCGGCGTACAGCACCGGCGCAGCGTGGCCCTTCGAGAGGATGAAGACGTCGTTCGCCTCGCTGGCCGGGTCATGGGGGTCGTAGCGCATGGCGTGGAAGAAGTGCGCCGCCATGATCTCTGCTGCCGACGTGCATGTGGTTGGGTGCCCGCTGCCGGCCGCGGTTGTGGAGCGCACGGAGTGGATACGCATGCGCGTGGCGCTGTCGCGTAGGCCGTCAAGGGTGTTGGAATCGAGTGCGTGTGGCATGAAAGTCGGTCAGTGCTGGGCTAGTCGGGAAGCGTCGGGCGCGCGAGGGCGTTGCTGGGAGCGCGAGGGCGCGCACTGCGGGGAGAGAGTTCGTCAGTCGGACCGAGGGCGGGCAGCGCTCCCCGGTGACCCTGTTTTCATGATAACCTTCGCAGGCCGCCGCGGTGTGCCCAGCCTCGCCGCAGCGCCGACCAGAAAGTACCCGGAAGGTCTCCTGAGGCCAGCGCCCATAATGGTTAGGACCATGGGGGTCCCGCGGTGAAGACTTCGACGGGAGTCCGGAGGTTTGACGGGATCGAGCTCGATTCGGGCCGGATCGTCGCCCCCGTGGACGTCGCCTACGAGACGTACGGAGAGCTGGACGGGCAGCGCGCAAACGCCGTGTTGGTCCTGCACGCGTTCTCCGGCGACGCGTGCGCTGCGGGCCCCAGCCCGGACGGCCGGCACCGTGGCTGGTGGGACAGCATGATCGGGCCCGGCAAGGCTTTCAACACGGACCGGTTCTTTGTGGTCTCGTCGAACGTGCTCGGAGGCTGCTCAGGAACGACCGGCCCCAGCAGCATCAACCCCGCCACGGGAAGGCCTTACGGAGCGAGCTTCCCGCAGGTCTCGATCGCGGACATGGTGCGACTTCAGAAGATGCTGACCGACTCCATGGGAATCGAGCGGCTGCTCACGGTCTCGGGAGGATCGATGGGCGGCATGCAGGCGCTGGAATGGGCCGTGTCCTACCCGGAGTCTGTGGCGTCCGCGATCCCGATCGCCACCACGCACCGGCACTCGGCGCAGCAGATCGCATTCAATGAGGTCGGGAGGCAGGCAATCCTTGCCGACCCCGACTTCCACCAGGGCGACTACTACGGGGCCGCAGGTCCGGAGCGGGGCTTGGCGGTGGCCCGCATGGTTGGGCATATCACATACATGAGCGACAGCTCGATGCGCGAGAAGTTCGGCCGCCGCAGGCGCAAGCTGGCCGACCACAGCGACCTATTTGAGGTCGAGAGCTACCTGCGCTATCGCGGTGTGCAGTTCGTTAGCCGATTCGACGCGAACTCGTACTTGGTCATCACGCGGGCGATGGACTCGTTCGACCTCACCGAGTCCGCTGACTCGCTGGAGGGGTGCTTCGAGCGCGTTGACAGCCGATTCCTGGTCCTGAGCTTCACCTCCGACTGGCTCTATCCCAGCTACCAGTCCCAAGAGATCGTGCGAGCGCTGCGCTCAAGGAACCGCGACGTGGCGTACGTGGAGATCGAATCGCAGTACGGACACGACGCGTTCCTCCTGGAATCCGAAGAGCAGACGCCGCTGATCCGGGGATTCTTGGAGAACACCTATCAGCGCATCACCGCCGGGAGCCGGGCGCTCGGCTTGCGGATGTAGTTGGCCTGGACGTCCTCCGGATCGAATGCGCCTCCGGCGGCAAGGTCTGCCGCTGCCACGATTGCAACTGCCCCGGCCAGCTCCTGCGGCCCGCTCAGCCGCCGGTCGGCCGGTGCACGCTCAGCGGCCCCTCCCACCGTGAACAGCGAAGGCTCGTTCGCTACGAAGTAGCCGCCGAGATGCCGGAGGCGCGGCCAGACCGCGTCCCACGCGCCCACCGTCTCCGCGGCCAGCGGCTCGGCCTCGGGCCCGTAGCAGCCGCAGAACAGCTCTCCCCGCCGAGCATCGAAGAGCGCAGCGCGGGGACCGTCGCAGTTGGCCGAAGCGGCCAGCGCACGCAGGCTCGACACGCCCGTCACCGGACGCCCGCCAACCTCGGCCAAAGCCTTCACGGCCACCAATCCGACACGGATTCCGGTGAACGACCCCGGGCCCGTCGCGCCGGCAAATGCCTCGATGTCCGCCACGGCGAGGGCCTGCCCGCGCAGGAGTTCCTGAATTGTGGGAAAGAGCACCTCCCCGAACCCGGGCGCGACGCCGAGGGACGCCGACGCGGCCACTTCCCCGTCCCGCAGCAGGGCCACGCTGCCGTGGCGCCGTGCAGTATCGACGGCGAGCAGGCGCATTGGCCCGGCTCGCTATTTTCGCGCTCGGCGGCGGCGCACCGGCTTCGCTCCGGAGGCGATGCGCTCCGCCCTCTGCCGCAGCAGGTCCACGGCCTGGTGCATCGTCACTTCCGCCGGCTTGACGCCGCGCGGCAGCGACGCGTTGATATCGCCGTCGGTGACGTACGGCCCGTAGCGGCCGGACAGGACGCGCAGGTCCGCCTTTGTCTCGGGATGCGGGCCAAGCTTCCGGATCGGCTGGCGAGGCTGGCCCCAGCGCCGTTTTGGCTTCTCCTTTCGGAGCAGGTCCAGTGCCTCTTCGAGCCTGATCGTGAGCGGGCTGCCGCCGGCCGGGATAGACCGGACCTCCTCGCCGCACCGCACGAATGGCCCGAAACGCCCGTTGGCGGCCGTGACCGCCTTCCCGCTGTCGGGATGCTGCCCCAGCTCGCGCGGCAGCGAGAGGAGCTGGAGGGCCAGCTCCGCGGTGATGTCCTCCGGGACCATCCCCTTCAGCAGCGAAGCCCGCTTGGGCCCGCCCTCGTCGTCGCGGTCGCCCAATTGGACGTACGGGCCGAACCGGCCCTGCTTCACGTAGACGTTTCGCCCGGTGTGCGGGTCCTGTCCAAGGGGCTGCGAGGCCCTGGCGGCGATCTCCAGCAGCTCGGTGGCCTTGGCCACGTCCAGCTCGTCGGGCGCCACGTCGCTCGGAAGGCCGCAGCGCTTGTCCCCGGACAGCAGGAACGGCCCGTAGCGGCCGATGCGGACCTCGACGAGCGTCCCGTCATCGGCCTCGCCGACCGGGAGCCCGCAGACCTCGCGCGGATCGATGCTCTGGTCACCGGCCTTCACAAGCGCTTCCAGACCCTTGAAGCCATTCCCGTAATAGAAGCTCTTCAGATACTGCTGGCTGTCGCGCTCGCCCCTCGCGATAGCGTCCAGCTGGTCCTCAAGCTTGGCCGTGAATTCGTAGTCGGCCAAGCGGGTGAAGTGCTTCTCGAGCAGGCCCACGACGGCCATGGCTGTGAAAGTGGGGATCAACGTCCGGTCCCGCTTGAAGGCATACGAGCGGTTCTGGACCAGATCCACGATGTTTGCCCATGTGCTGGGACGCCCGATCCCCCGCCGCTCGAGCTCTCTGATGAGGGAACCCTCCGTGTAGCGCTGCGGCGGCTGCGTGCGTCGCTCCGAACTAGTGACGTCGACGACGTTCACGGGATCGCCCTTCTCCAGCTGGGGAAGCACCCGCTGGTCGAACGCGGATGGCCTGCCCGCCTTGAGGTGCCCTTCGAATTCGATCGTCTTGCCGGCCACCCTGAAACGCGCCTCGCCGACCTCCACCAAGACGGTCGTGTTCGTCCCGACCGCATTCTTCATCTGGCTGGCCAGCGTGCGTCGCCAGATCATCTCGTAGAGCCGGCCGGCCGCCGCGGAGAGCTTCGTGCGCACTTCGCCGGGATCGCGGAATTGCCGGCCGGCCGGGCGAATCGCCTCGTGCGCCTCCTGAGCGTTCTTGACCTTGTTGCGGTAGTAGCGAACCTTGGGGTTCAGGTACTCGCGCCCGAAGCTCTCAACGATCTGCCTGCGCGCGGCCGTCCTGGCCTCGCCCGACAGGGACGTGGAGTCCGTGCGCATGTAAGTGATGAAGCCGTTCTCGTACAGCAGCTGCGCAAGGCGCATCGTCTCCCGGGCCGACAGGCGCAGCCTTCGGTTGGCATCCTGCTGCAGCGTGCTGGTGACGTACGGTGGCTGCGGCGCCGTGCGGAACGGCTTGCGCTCGACGCTCGCGACGATGCCCGGACCGGACCGGACCTCCCGCTCGACCTGACGCGCCCTCTCGCCGTCCAACGCCAGTGGCTGCGCGGCGCCGTCCCCCGATGCAGCCTTGAGCGCGCCGGTGTCCGGATCGAAGTCCTTCCCGACGGCGATCCGCCGGCCTGCCAGCTCCACTAGCTGCCCTCCGAACTCGGCGTCGTCCTTCGAGAACCGGGCGTTGAGCCTCCAGAAAGCGGCCTCGTGGAACTGCTGCCGTGCTCGCTCGCGCTCCACCAGCAGCCGAACGGCCACGCTCTGGACCCGGCCCGCGCTGAGCCTGGGCGCCATCTTCTTCCACAGCAGGGGACTGATCTGGTACCCGAACAGGCGGTCCACAATCCGCCTTGTCTCCTGAGCGCTGACCAAGTGTCCGTCGATTGGTCGGGGAGACTCGAGGGCCCTCCGGATGGCGGTCCTGGTGATCTCGTGGAAGACGAGCCGCTCGTAGGGCACCTTTGGCTTGAGCACCTGCAGCAGGTGCCAGCTTATTGACTCCCCCTCACGGTCCTCGTCCGTTGCGAAGTAGATGCGACCGGCGCCTTTGACCGCCGTCTTGATCTCCCGGACCAGCTTTTGCTTCTCCTTCGGAATGACGTAGATCGGCTCGAAGTTCTCGTCGACATTCACGCCGAGGCGGCCCCACGAGGTCTTCTTGTACTTGGCCGGCACCTCGGTAGCTTTGGTCGGAAGGTCGCGGACGTGGCCGACGGAAGCCTTGACCACGAAGTCCCTCTTCAGGAACTTCCCGATCGTGCGTGCCTTCGTGGGCGACTCGACGATGACGAGGGTCTTCGCGGCGGCCGTACGCGGCTTCCGGGCACTCGCTCTGCGCTTCGACGCGCCAGGCTTCTTCTTGGCGGCGGTGGATTTTGAACGTGCGGGCATAGCGCTGCTGTCGTCTTCTATCTCTATAGCACCTAAGGAGGCCAGGCGCGAGGACTGCCCCGACTAGCGGTGCGCGCCCACCATGTAGAGATAGATCGGATGGGCCGAGCCGCTTACAGGCACGGTGACGGTCTTTGACGGGTTCCAGTCCGGGATCTCCCACCGATAGCAGGCGATTCGCGTGCCCGGCCGCAACTCCTCGAGCAGCTTCGGGCGCAGCTGGCGATGCGCCGAGGTGATCAGGAACAGCGTCACGACCGTGGCAGGCCGCAGGTCCGCCTCGAAGATGTCCTGGTGGCGAATCTCTACCCGGTCCTGAACGCCGGCCGCCCCCAAGGCCTCGCGCGCATCCTCAACCAAACTCGGATTGATCTCGTAGCCGACGCCGCGGGCGCCACGCTCCTTTGCGGCCCGCAGGAGGATTCGCCCGTCGCCGGAGCCGAGATCGTAGACTACGTCGTCCTTTGTCACTTCCGCCACCTCGATCATGCGGTCGACAACGTGCCACGGGGTCGGGACGTAGGGCGCAACACTCCTAGGATCGAGCAGCGGAGCGTTCTCCTGAGCGATCGCAAAGTGGGCGCCACAGTGCAGCAGGACGATCCCAACGGCGACCAGCCCGGTGGTCGGCAACCGGGATTGCACTCGATGGTTCATCCAGCCCTGCCCGCGGGGCACCACGCCCATCCGGTTCTCATGATACGGCAATGCGGGCCCTCGGAGGGTTCACGAGGCCCGCGAATCGCAGCGCAGCCCGGCAGATGTTGCTCCGACATCGGGGCGACCCTTCCGCGGCCAGATGCGCCGGCGGGCCGGCCGCGCAACCGTCCGGGCACGACGAGCGTCCAGTGAACAGTGGCGAGGCAGTGAGTGCCGCGGCGCGCTGGCCCGACTCAGCTGCCGCGGGCATTCGAGGCAGAAGGATGTTAGGATTCCAACTGGGGTTTTTCGTTATGAGGTCGCGCATAACGGACGGGCAGTGGATCGGGGCGGCCCTCCTGGCCTTGGCGTTGGTCGCTCCGGCACTGGCCCAAGACGACTTGCAGTGGGAATCGCCGGACGGCTCGTTCCCGGACCACGGCGGCTGCACCTACCTCGGGCCGAGCGACCAAGCGGCCATCCAGTCCATGGCACAGGCGTTCGTAGAGGCCGAGCGCCGAGCGAAGGTGACCCGCGCCGTCCTGCAGGCCCTGCCCCGGCGACGCTACGGTGGCGTCTTGCCCACCCGCAGGAACGCGGGCAGCGTGGATGGCGGAGCTGCGGGCTGCACCGGCATCGATGCCTGCATCGAGCGGGCCGCCGAAGCCGCAGGAAAGCCACTGGCCGCTCTGGCGACGGATGCGGAGTTCCTGCGGCGGGCCCGACTCGACCTCACGGGGCGCATCCCTACCAAGGATGAGGTCCTGGACTTCCTCGCCGACACCTCGCCCGACAAGCGCGAGCGGCTCGTGGATCGCCTGCTGGACACTCCGGAATGGGCCGATCGCTGGGCGATGTTCTTCGGCGACCTGTTCCGCAACACGATCCGCACAGCGCAGGTCAACCGGTACCAATGGGGGCGCGACTCGTTCCACATGTACCTGCTGGATTCCCTGCGCCAGAACAAGCCGTACGACCTGATGGCCCGCGAGATGCTGGCGGCCGAGGGCGTCAGCGACGGCCGCACGTACCCGGAACGCTACACCTCGTACGAGCACTATGAGTCCACCTACCTGGACCTCGTGGGGAATCCGGTGCAAGCGTCCGCAGTGGGCTGGGTGGTCGGCGGCCGCACGACGGGCGGGCCGACTCAGGACACCTACGACTCGCTCGCATTCTTCACCGCGAGGGATTTTCTCGGCATCTCGGCCAGCGACTGCGTCCTGTGCCACGACGGGGTGGGCCGCCTCGAGCCCCTCTCGTCTTGGGGCGCGTCGGCATTGCGGCTTGAGCTCTGGGGACTGGCCGCGTTCTTCTCCGACGTGCCCCGGCACCAGAGTTGGCGCATTCCGGGGCGGAACCGGGTCATGAGGCCGAACGGCAATGGGTTCGCACCCGCCAACTACTGGTTCGTCCACGACCTCGCCGAGGGAAGGCTCCAGACGACCCGTTTCGGCGACACGGCCGGAGAGTACCTAGCGCAGACTGAGGGCGGGAACCGCCCAGATCGGATTCACTTCGAGAGATTCGTCCAGCCCTCGTACCCGTTCGAATCGACGGCAGTCGTCAGCTCCGGGCTGCGCCTTCGCGAACAACTCGGCCACTACCTGACGGGCGACCCGCAGTTTGCCCGGGCGATCGCGAACTACATCTGGCGCGAGTTCTTCGCGCGCGGAATCGTGGAGCCGCCGGACCAGTTCGACCTCATGCGGATCGACCCGTCGTCTCCGCCGCCCGAGGGCTGGGAGCTGCAGCCGTCCCATCCGTGGCTGCTGCAGTGGCTGGGGGCCGAGTTTCAGGACAACGGCTTCGACCTGAAGTGGCTGATGCGCGAGATCGCGACCTCGCAGACGTACCAGCGCTCGTCACGGTATGACGGCGTGTTCACGGCCATCGACGACCGCTATTTCGTGCGGCACCACGCCAGGAGACTCAGTGCTGAGCAGGTCCACGACGCGATCTCGGTGGCGAGCCAGTGGCTGCCGTTCTACTCGGTCTCGCGGACATTCCGACGCATCCGGTTCGCGATGCAGTTTCCCGACGTCATCGAGCTGCCCCAAGGCAGGGGCAGAGACCCCGCTGCCGCGCGCGCCATGCTGCAGGCATTCACCCGCGGGGACCGCGAGGAGACTCCTCGCAGTTCGGAGAGCAGTCCGCTGCAGGCGCTCACATTGATGAACAACCCGCTGGTGCTCCAGCGGGTCCGCAACAGTCCGACCTTGACCGAGTCCCTCGAGCTTCCCGATGACGGGCTCGTGGCGAACCTTTACTTGCACGTGCTGAGCCGCCAACCGAGCGACGAGGAGCTGGCGTTTGGGGTCGAGTACCTGCAGGGCGGCAATCGCCGGGACCAGGCCCGAAACCTGCTCTGGGCCCTGTTCAACAAGACCGACTTCTACTTCAACTACTGAGCGGGAGGAACGGGCAGGGCATGACCGAGAGAGAGCGATTCGACAGGGTGGTGGCCCGGCGCCACCGGGTGCACCATAACTTTTTCGAGCGGCCGCACCGTACGAGGCGCCATTTTTTCCGGGACACCCTCACCGGGCTGGGGGGATTCTTCCTGGGCCGCCAGCTGGTCGAGGGCGAGACGGAGAGCGCAGGCGCCGTGACGCCACGCGGCACGGCACGGCAGGTCATTTTCCTGTTCCTGCGCGGGGCCCCGAGCCATGTGGACACCTTCGACTTCAAGGAGATCAGCGGCATCACGCCGACGGACTTCCAGCCGGAGCAGTTCGGCGATGTCACCCTGCCGGTGGGCCTGCTGCAGAACACCTCGAGAGTGCTCGACAAGCTGACGATCATCCGCTCGGGACAGGCTTGGGCGCGGGCGCACCCCCTGGCCCAGACTTGGATGCAGATCGGACGCAACCCGACCTCCGCTACCGGCAGGATTGCGCCTCACGTGGGAAGCATCGTGGCCATCGAGCGTGACGCCGACCGCCGGCCGGACCAGGCGTTCCCGGCATTCGTCGCCCTCAACGCCAACAGGGCTTCGGGCCCGGGCTACTTCCCCGTAGAGTACGGCCCCTTCCGCACGAACCCGAACGCGCAGGGGCTGGGAAGCGCGATCCACGGCGACGGGGAGTCGACCTTCCGGGAACGCTGGCAGCTGCTCAACGATCTCGACCGTCCTCTGCGGGGGCACGACTCGCCGCTCGGCGCGCACGTCGGCGGCATGAGCGAACTGTACGAGGGAGCCCACAGGCTGATGTTCAACCCGGCAGTCGAGGCCGCCTTCCGGTTCGACCGCGAGGAGAGTGCCCGCTACGGGAGCTCCGGCTTCGGGAACGCCGTCCTGACGGCGCGCAAGATCGTCGAGCAGGACCAGGGAACGCGCTTCATCCAGATCGACCTGGGCGGGTGGGACCACCACAGCGACATCTACAACCAACAGGCCAACATTTCCCCGAACAGCAACATCTACAGGCAGACAAGCCTGTTCGACCCGGCCTACGCCGCACTCTTGGAGGACTTGGAGGCATCAGGAAAGCTGGAGGAGACCCTGATCGTCGTGTGCGGCGAGTTCGGCCGCACACCCGGCTACCTG
>JAJDWM010000663.1 GCA_022825595.1 Bryobacterales bacterium
CCTTGCTGAAACTCCGGCGGACCTGCAAGTTCGGGTATACCAGCGCATAGAACGTGTCGGATCCCACACGCTCCTCGCCACCAATGGTCAAGTATCCCGCCTGGAACATCAGTGCCCTCAGGTCAATGTCCCCCACATCGAAGTTGGCCAGCCGCTCGGCATCGATCAGGCGGTGTTCGAGCGCCATCGGATTCATGCCCCGCTCAACGATCAGCCGGTACAGGAATTCCGCAGTTCCGGTCTCGAACCACCACGAACGAAACACACGTTTCTTGAACAGCAACAGGACATCGAACGGATTGTAGACATTCTCCCCAGCCTGCCAGCGGTAGCCGTTGTACCAAGTCCGGATCTCGCCCCGGTCAATCCCAAGCAGCTCCGGCGCGAAAACCGTGTCCAACTCCGTGTCGGTATAGCCACATAGAGTGGCGTACTGCGGGTCTAGGGTGACGTCCTCTAGATTGTTGAGACCGGAAAACAGGCTCACCTTGGAGAAGATAGTGATCCCAGTGACGAAGACGAATCGAACGTGACGAGCGCTGCCCTTGATGACACCGTACAAACCCCGCAAGTAGTCGCGGTTTGCCTTGGCTAACTCTGGGTGTTCGAGCACGTCCAAGATCGGCTTGTCGTATTCGTCGACCAGCACTACGACCTGCCTGCGCGAGGCCTTGTGCAATCGATGCAAGATGTCACGAAAACGCTCCGGCCCAGACCTGGCCAACGGCGACAGTTCGATCCCGGCATCTTCCGCGATCCACGCAATCTGGTTGACCACGTCGCTGTCCAAGTCCCCCGGCTCGTTATACTTCCCGTCAAAGCTCAGCCGGACCACCGGATGCGCACAGTTCCAGTCCCACATATCGTGTATGGCAAGTCCCCGAAACAGCGGCTCGTTGCCCGCGAATAGCTCGCGCAAAGTATCCAGCAGCAGGCTCTTGCCGAATCGGCGCGGTCGGGACAGGAAATAGTACCTTCCCTGGCTCACCAGTCGGTGTATCAGAACAGTCTTGTCAACGTAGTAGTACGCGTCTCCTCGGATTGTCGGGAAGTCCTGAATACCGATCGGAAGTAAGCGCCGCTTCATGGCCTGAGCGCATCAAGAAAGGGCCGGCACGACGTTACTATCCCGCCGACAGATGCCGGGCGTCCGCGCAGACAGTCGCGGGGCAAGTTTCGCCGTTGCGGGGCTTGCTGAGCCTCACGGGCGAAGATGGCCGCTTGGCCGGTAAACAGCACAGGTTGGACCGGCTGCCGACCAGTGCTGACTGGGTTCGCGTCAGGCGGCGAAGCTGCGCGTCGCCATCCAGGACTTCCCACCCCCGGGCTCCCCGACAAAGCCATCGGCGAGGCTCTCCGGACTTGCCGGTGAATCACGCGTCGCAGTCCCGCTCGCGACTCCTCCATCGTCCCCGACACTATGCCGCGCCATCAATCCCTCGGAAGGTCGGGGACGGCAACGCCCTATGCCATCAGGCCTTGCTGCACAGCGCCGCTGACGTCGGTCAGGCGGAAGTCACGCCCCATGAAGCGATACGTGAACTTTTCGTGGTCAAAGCCCATCAAGTGCAGGATCGTCGCCTGAAGATCGTGCACGTGGACCGGATCCCCGGTTATGTTCAGGCACAGCTCGTCGGTCGCGCCGTGCACGTGGCCGGCCTTGACGCCCCCTCCGGCCATCCACATCGAGTAGGCTGTCGGCTGGTGGTCCCGACCCGCGTTGGCGGCCTCTTCGGGCTTGCGGATCTCGACCATCGGTGTCCGACCGAATTCACCGCCCCACACGACCAGAGTCTCGTCCAGCAGTCCGCGCTGCTTGAGGTCACGGATGAGAGCGGCCGTCGGCTGGTCCGTCTCCCGCATGCGCTGCGGGAGCTTCGTGTTCAGGTACGTGTGGTCGTCCCAAGAGGCGTCCATCAGCAGCACGGTCCGCACGCCCCGCTCCACTAGACGGCGGGCCAAGATGCAGTTCGTTGCGTACTGCCTGCGGTGCTCGTTGTCACTATCGATCCCGTACATCTCCAAGGTCTCGGGTGACTCGCTGGACAGGTCCACCAGATCGGGCGCCTCCGCCTGCATGCGGAATGCCAGCTCATAGGCGTTGATGCGGGAAGCGATCTCTGCGTCACCAGTGCGCTCGTACCGCATCCGGTTCATGTCGTTGACAAAGCTGATCGTCTCTCGCTGGACGTCCCGGGTCACCCCGGGCGGGTTCGACAGGTACAGGATCGGATCTCCCTGACTACGGAAAAGGGTGCCTTGGTAGTGCGAGGGCATGAACCCAGACGAGAAGTTCGTCGTTCCGCCGGACGTTCCCTTCCCCGACGCGAGCACGACAAAGCCCGGCAGGTTCTCGGACTCGCTGCCAAGCCCGTACAGCAGCCAAGACCCGAGGGTCGGCCGACCCGGGAGCGTCGAACCCGTGAACAGCAACAACTGCCCTGGATGGTGGTTGAAGGCATCGGAGTGCATCGAACGAACCAAGCAGATCTCGTCCGCCACGGATCCAAGATGCGGGACCAGTTCGGACAGCACCATTCCGCACTGGCCCATCGGCGCAAACTTGTACCGGCTTGCCATAACCTTGGCCGTTGGCTTGATGAATGCCAGCGTCAGGTCTTTGGTGATCGACTCGGGCAGGGACCTGCCGTCCCATCGCTCCAGCTCGGGCTTGGGATCGAAGAGCTCGTACTGGCTCGGCCCACCCTCCATGAACATGAAGATGACGCTCTTCGCCTTAGGCGCGAAGTGCGGGGCCTTGCGGGCAAGAGGCCCGGCGGCGGTCAGCCCGTCGGCGGCCAAGAGTTCCGCCAAGGCGGCGATCCCGACCCCTCCGCCGGCGCTACGAAGGAAGTCGCGCCGACCAAGGGTTGCGGCGATGTGTCGCTCATCCATTCCAGTCGGCTCCATTGTAGTTAAGGTCCCTAGGGCAGCAGGCTTGGATCAATGGCTCAAGGCGGCCGACCCGGTACCATTGTGGCGATGCAGCGGAGAATCTCAACAGCTGCAGCGATCGCAGCTCTGGCCGCTCAGCCGTCTCAGTCCGCCGATTCCGGGTTTGTCGCGCGGTACTGCCTTGCCTGCCACGGGGAAGCTACCGCCACGGCGGGCGTGTCCCTCGAGGGCCTCACAGCGAATGCACCGGGAGAGCGGCCCGAGATTTGGGAACGTGTGCTGAGGAAGGTGGCATCGGGCGAGATGCCTCCGCCAGAAATGCCCTCCCCCGAGCTCGCTGAGCGGTCCCTGTTCACCGCTCGGCTCGAACGGGCGCTGGACGCAGCCGCTGCCGCCGAACCGAACGTCGGCCGGACACCGCCCCACCGCCTCAACCGGGCAGAGTACGCCAACTCCGTCCGAGACCTGCTCGACCTCGACGTGGACATCAGGCACCTGCTCCCGGGCGATGATTCAGGCTACGGATTCGACAACATCGCAGAGGTCCTGTCGCTCACGCCGGCGTTGATGGAGCGCTACCTGATCGCTGCCCGCTGGGCCAGCCGGCTGGCTGTCGGCCGGGCGGGGCTGCAACCCCAGAGGGACGTGTTCGTGCGCAACCGCGAAACCGGCTTCGCGCTTGCCGGCCATGCGCCCGCCAAGCCCGGGGACCTGCCTCCACGGGCCGTTCGAGGAGCGGCCATACGCTACTACTTCCCCCTCGATGGCGAGTACGTGATCGCGGCAAACCTGGACCGCGGCGAATCGCTTATTGACTACGAGCGCCGCTCCGGCAGGGTCCGCGTGACAGCGGGCATTCACGCTGTCTCCGTGTCCTTCCCGGGCGGCTCACCGAGATCCGAGACCACCAAGCCGGACGGGGAAGCCGCACGGGAGCTGCCGCACCCGCCGCTGGACGTGCGCATCGACGGCCGTCGCGTAACGCTCGCCCAGCTCGAGGACACCACCACTCCGTACCGGCTGCGGAACATATCGATTGAGGGACCCTTCAACGCTACGGGCCCGGGCCTGACGCCCAGCCGCCGCAAAATCTTCTCGTGCCTGCCAGACACCGCGGCCGACCTGCGGCCTTGCGCCCGGGAGATCCTCTCCCGGCTGGCCCGCCAAGCGTATCGCCGGCCCGTGAACGAGAGCGACACGTCGGCGCTCATGGCGATATTCGAGACCGGACTCTCCCAAGGCGGTTTTGAGGCCGGGATCGAGCGCGCCATCCGCGCCATCCTCGTTTCGCCGAACTTCCTGTTCCGCGTCGAGCCGGATCCTCCGGGCGCCACGGCCCGAGAGCCCTACAGGCTCGGCGATTACGCCCTCGCGTCCCGCCTTTCCTACTTTCTTTGGAGCAGCCTGCCGGACGAGGTGCTGCTCGCATCTGCCGAGAGCAGCAAGCTCAGCGACCCAGCGGAACTGGAGCGCCAGGCACGGCGCATGCTGGCCGACCCCAAGTCTCGGGCTCTAGTCGACAACTTCGCCGGGCAGTGGCTCGAGCTGAGGAAAGTGGCCAGCATTAAGCCGGACAACAGGATCTTTCCGGGATTCAACGCAGACCTGCGACTGGCCATCCGCCGCGAAACGGAGCTGTTCGTGTCCGACGCCCTGCGCCGCAACGCCAGCATTCTGGAGCTGCTCGACTCGAATCACACGTTCCTGAACGAGCGCCTCGCAGAGCACTACGGGATCGAAAGGGTACGGGGCACGCAGTTCCGGAGGGTGGCGTTGGAGGACCCTCGCCGCGGGGGCCTCTTGGGACAGGGGAGCATCCTCGCCGTCACCTCGTACCCGAACCGCACCTCGGTGGTGATCCGCGGCAAGTGGGTTCTCGAGAACCTGTTCGGGATGCCGCCTCCCCCTCCGCCCCCAGACATCCCGGAGCTGGAGGAAGCTGCACCTCCCGGGCAAGAGCTCACCGTGCGCGAGCTGCTGACGCTCCACAGCCAGAGCCCGAGCTGCTCCGGATGCCACGTCCGCATGGACCCGATCGGCTTCGCCCTAGAGAACTTCGACGCCATCGGCCGATGGAGGGACAGCGAGAACGGAGAGCCGATCGACGCGTCCGGCGAACTCCCGGGCGGCGTACGCTTCGACGGGCCGGCGGAACTGCGCCAAGCTCTCACAACCACCCTCAGGGACAATTTCGTGCGGACTGTCGCCGGGAAGCTGCTGACCTACGCCCTAGGGCGAGGCTTGGAGTATTACGATAGACCTGCGGTTCGGTCCATCGCCCGGGCTACGGAAGAACTCGGCTACGGCTTCGCTGACATGGTCGTGGCGGTGGTGCAGAGCATGCCATTCCAGATGAGGATGGGACCCGAATGACCTTCCTGACCAAGAGATCCCTGCCCCGCCGCGAAGTGCTCCGAGGACTTGGCGTGACGATCGCGCTCCCGTGGCTGGATGCGATGTCGCCGGCGATGGCTGCTCCGAGAACGGTCACTGCCCAAAAGGCCCTGCGGATGGGTTTCGTCTACGTGCCGAACGGCATCATCGACCTCAAGGGCGAGTGGACGCCTAAGGGGGAAGGGCGGGACTTCGAGTTCAGCGAGATCAACGCGTCCTTGGAGCCGTTGAGGGACCACATCACAGTCCTGAGCGGCCTGGCGCACGTCAATGGGCGCCCTGGCGGCGATGGTCCCGGCGATCACGCCCGCGCCGGTGCGACTTTCCTGACCGGAGAGCGCCCGGTAAAGACCGAAGGTGCCGGAATCCGTGCAGGTGTCTCGGCGGACCAGATCGCCGCGAGGGAGCTCGGCAAGCACACGCAAATCGGCTCGCTCGAGACGGGGATCGAGGAGCCCAGCGTCGCGGGCGGGTGCGACTCCGGCTACAGCTGCGCATACACCAACACCATTTCCTGGCGGTCGCCCACCACGCCGAACCCAGTGGAGGACAACCCGCGGCGCCTTTTTGAACGCCTCTTCGGCGACGGCTCGAGCACGGACTCGACGGAACGTCTGGCAGCGCTGCGCGAGCAGCGCACGATCTTGGACTTCGTGCGCGAGGACTTGGCGCGACTGCGCAGCGAATTGGGTGCGACGGACCGGGGAAAGCTCGAAGAGTATGCCGAATCCATCCGGGACTTGGAACACCGGATCGAGCGGGCAGAGGCCGACAGCGGCAGGCAGCTGCCGACCATGCACCGCCCGGGCGGTGCACCTGACAACTTCAGCGACCACGCCAAGCTGATGATCGACCTGCAGGTGCTTGCGTTCCAAGCCGACCTCACCCGCGTGACCACATTCATGATGGGCCGCGAGGGCACGTGGCGCAGCTATCCGGGAATCGGCGTTCCCGACGCCCACCACGCAGTCACCCACCACTCCGGCGATCAGGAGAAGATCGCCAAGACGATCCGGATCAACCAGCACCACGTGCAGATGCTCGCTTACATGCTGGAGCGAATGGAGGCGACCCCGGACGTGGACGGCTCCCTCTTGGACAACAGCATGGTCGTGTACGGAAGCTCGATCTCGGATGGGAACCAGCACCTGCACCACGACCTTCCGGTCCTTCTGGCCGGCGGGGGCGGTGGTCGGATCCCGGGAGGCCGACACCTGCGCTACGCGAGAGAGACCCCCATGACCAACCTGCTTCTGAGCATGCTGGATTTCGTGGGCGTTCCGACGGGACACTTGGGAGACAGCACGGGCAGGCTCGAAGGCCTCACCCACGGTTAGAGCTCGGCCACGTGCTCGTGAAAGGCCGCCCCGTCCAGAGCCGCATCCTCCCGACACTCGCGGCGGCGCTGCTGCCGCTGGGCAATGCAGCGGACTTGAGTCTGCTCGACGCCGTGCAGCGCCGCGACTCTGGTGCGGTGCAGCAGCTGTTGGGCCTTGGCGTAGATCCCAACGCGTCAGGAAACGACGGCTCCACAGCCCTTGCTTGGGCTGCCCACTACCAGGACTTGGAGACGGCCCGCCGACTCGTGCAGGCCGGGGCGAGGGCAGACACGGCTGACACGCACGGCGACACCCCTCTGACGCTGGCGTGCGCGAACGGGGACGCCGCGATGGCGGCGCTCGTGCTGGACGCTGGCGCCGATCCGACCGTGAAGCGCTGGAACGGCGAGACGCCGCTGATGCTGGCCGCTGGCTCTGGCCTTGATGCAACCGTGCGGAGAATGTTGGACTTGGGAGCCGACCCGAACGAGAGGGAATCCAGCCGAGGCCAGACCGCCCTCATGTGGGCGGCTGCTGAAGGTTCGCCAGCCACCGTTAGAGCGCTGCTGGAGGGCGGAGCCGAAGTGGACGCGGCCTCCAACGGCGGCTTCACCGCGCTGACGTTCGCGACAAGGGCCGGTGACACCGAGACACTGAAGGTCTTGCTGAACGCAGGAGCGGACCCGAACCCGCGGGCGCACGATGGCAGCCTACCGCCCAACGTGGCAGCTTCCCATGGCCGCATCGAGGCCCTCAGGGTGCTGCTGGAGTCCGGAGCCGACCCCGGATCTGCCGACAGCCAAGGCAGGACACCCCTGTACACGGCGGCTAAGTCCGGCCACCTCCAAGCTGTGGAGCTATTGCTCGAAGCCGGAGCCGATCCCAACGTGCGGACTTCCCGGATCGACGATCCCACGTCGGCGCGCAGCGTCCGAAGGCCGGAAGGGGAGGACACGCCGCTGCTGGCGGCGGCAAAGGGAGGCCACTTGGCGGTCATGCGGCGTTTGGTGGAGGCGGGGGCCAATCCAAAGGCCCGTGCCCAGGATGGCGAGACCCTCCTCATTCAGGCCGCGCGGAGTTCGAGCATGCCGGTTGTGCGGTACGCATTTTCCTTGGACGCCGACGTGGAAGCGGCAACCGCCATCGGCCGGACGGTTATGCACGCCGCGGTGATCCCTGCATCGCTCAGCCCTGTTCCCGACAAGATCTGCGCGATCATCAGCTTCTTCGCCGAACGCGGGGCAGATCCGGATCCGATTGACGAAGGAGGCCGGACTCCCATATCGATTGCCGACATCTGGCCGGTCGAGCAAGCCTCAAGACTGCTCTACGAGCTCACCGTGCAGTCGGGAAAGACGCCAAAGATCCTGCCCACCGACCTGCGCTGACCCGGTGGCCGGGCATTGGCCAGCGCGCGAAACGCCGCCGACCGGGCGCGATGGGAGCGCTCGGCTGGGGGTGGTCACAGTAGCTTGCCCGACATGCCGTTCTGGGCTAGTCTCGTAGCAGGCGATGTTCTGCGGACGGTGCGGATTCGAGATCGAGGAAGAGGACTCCTTTTGCAGGAATTGCGGCCTGTCGACCACGGGTGAGCCGAGCCGGGAAGCGCGCCCATTCTCGCGGCAGATGGACACCCGCATGGTCGCAGGGGTCTGCAGCGGATTCGCGAGGCACTTTGGGAAAGACGTGGCGATGGTTCGGATCATCTGGGTCTTGGCGGCGATCCTGCCTCCCCTGTTTCCCGGCGTCTCCGCCTACGTCCTCGGGTGGCTGCTGATGCCGCCGTCCGCGGACCCCGAGACAGCCCGGGCCTCCGAGTAGCAACATTGTGATCGAGACCCGCGCCTACGCCCGTGCCGGCATTCTCGGGAACCCGTCAGACGGCTATTACGGCAAGACGATCGCGCTCACCCTCCGCAACTTCCGGTCGAGGACGCTCCTGTACCCCAGTGCGCGACTCGAGATCCGCCCGTCCGCCACCGACATACCGATCTGGGAGAACCTGGAGCACTTGCGGCAGCAGACGCGCTGGCACGGCTACTACGGCGGGATCCGCATCCTGCGAGCGCTGCTGATGCGCTTCAGCGACTATTGCGAGCACCAGGGGATCGACCTCCACGACCGCAACTTCACCATCGAATACGAATCAACGATCCCTCTTCGCCTCGGGCTGGGCGGGTCTTCGGCGATCATCACCTCGGCGCTCCGTGCCCTGATGGAGTTCTTCAAGGTTGAGATTCCCCCGTACGTACAAGCCAACATCGTGCTCGAGACAGAGACGAAGGAATTGGGAGTCTCGGCCGGATTGCAGGACCGCGTTGTGCAGGTCTACGAGGGGCTGGTCTACATGGACTTCAGCCGGGAGCTGATGCAATCCCGAGGCTACGGCGAGTACGAGGAGATGGACAGCGCGGTGCTCCCCAATCTGTACGTCGC
>JAJDWM010000345.1 GCA_022825595.1 Bryobacterales bacterium
ACGTGAGTCGAGACACTGTCGCGATGCACTTGGGTGCTCGTGAACCGACTTGCGTTCGTTCGCCGTCTTCTTCGACCTGTCGCACCCTCTCGGCGCAATGAGTGTTGGGTCTCGCGTCTTGACGCGCGCCCCGTCACGGTCGTCCGATCGGCCATGTGTGCCCCCGCGCTCCGGAGGTGATTGAGCTCCCCTCGGTGTCCCGCATACAGCCTCCGCAACAAAACCGAAGAGCCAAGAGGTGGTCGACACTCCAGCTACAGGGCGCTTGAGAGCCGTTCCCCTACCAGAACTCTCGCGCGTGGCGGTGGACGCGCTGGCCATGCGACCGCATGGCGGCCATCCACTCGGGGGAGCATTCCCAGTTCGCTTCCAACGCCTGAAGCGCCTCCTCAAGCTCGGCCCTGCCGTTCGGGGCTGCCAAGGTCACCGCTACACTCGGGTTCTCCATGCAGAAGCGGTAGCAATCTGCCGCACTCGGAGGAGTGAAGCCCGCCGGATCCTCCGGCGTCCCTCGGAGCAGGTCGCGCCAGCGCAGCGCCGTAAACGTCACTACCGGGATGCCGGCCGCCGCGGCGGCCGGGAACACTTCCCGTTCCGCGCCATCGTGGGCGGCGTTGTAGCGAACCATCAGCATGTCCAGCCGGCGAGCGCCTTGCGGCGCCGTCTCTCCAGCCCAGCGCGCAGCCAGTGCCCTCTGGTGCGTGGTCAGGCCCAACATTCCGAGTTGGCCGCTCTGCCGACGCCTGTCCAGTGCTTCCCACGCCCCTCCGTGTGCCGTGATTTCCCGCCACTCATCCTCGGATTCCACGTAATAGAGCGTTCCCACTTCCAAGCGGTCACTGGCGGTGTGCTCTAGAATCCACTCAAACTCTCGGTCTGCCTCATCTGCCGTGCGCGCCTTGAGCTGTGTGGCTAGGACAACTTCGGACCGCAGCGCGCCCATCTCCCTCACCGCCGTGGACAGTCCATCCGGCCGACCGCACCAGTTCAGGTAGCGGACACCCCTTTCTAGGGCGTGTGCGACATCGCCCGGGTCCAGCGCGGTGTTCCCTCGGGTCGCAAGCCCGAGTCGCGCCACTGGCGGAAGCGCGTCGTCAAGCCGGACCAAGCCTCCGGCGAGAGACAGCCCCGAGAAGCCCTGCAACACCGAGGCTCAGAAAGTCAGCCGCAGGGTGAATCGGAATGTGCGGCCGTCATTGAGCGTGTTCGTGATCTTGCCGAAGTTGCCTTGGGCCAAGCTGGCTCCCGGCTCCACGAACTGCGGATGGTTCGTGAAGTTGAGAGACTCGACGCGCAGCAGCAGTGTGTTGTCGCGGACCGCCCAAGACTTCGACAGCGCCAGATTGACGTTTGCGATGCCATCCCTTCGGAAAGTATTGCGGCCCAAGTTTCCGCGCTGATCCGTGGGAGCGATGAATGAGAATGCGCTGGGGGGCAGACGCTGGGCCGACGTGTCGGGATCGTCAATCGAGCGCCCCAAGACGGAGACATCCTCAACGATCGGAGTGTCGCTCTGCGACCCGTCCACGTTCCCGAATCCGGGAGCATCCGAGCCGGACTGCACGGAGAATGGCGTTCCGGACTTCAGCAGCACCACGGAGCTGAGCTGCCACGAACCGAGGATCCCGCGGAGCCACCGTTGGCTGCTCCCCAAGACGGCAGTCCTGTAGCTGAAGTTGAACAGCGCCGCGTGGGGCTGGTCGAAGTTGCTGACACCGCGCAACTCCCCATGCACGTCGAACTCCGATGGGCTCTCGGTCTGCCGCCTGTTGGCGTTGGCGGCCGTGTTCAGGTAGCTTCCCCCAAGATCGATGGCCTTGCTCCACCAGTACGAAGCCTCCAGGCTGACGCCTCGCCATTGCGGGACGCGCAGGGTGGCCCGGCCAGCATCGAAATACCCGCGAGAGCCGTTGTTTACGTGCAGGACATTGAAGTAGCGCTGGTCCGGGCGCCGCCGGTTGACCGTTCGGGTCGTCTGGGGCATCCCCTCGACGGGCCGGGCGCGGTTTAGGAAGAACATTGTCAGGAGCTGGTGCGATCGGCTCCCTACGTATGCCAGATCGAGCTTCCAGTCCCGGGCCGGCTCGAACTCCCAACTGAAGTTGTAGTTGTGGGTGTAAGGGATCTCTAGGTCCGGGGCCAGATCGAACCGGACAGAGCGGGCGTCAGGGTTAAGTTGGATCGGGCGCAGCGGGGCGAGCGGATCCACTAGGTCCGGGGCCTGCACGACGACGGTGACGTTTTGGGGCGGATTGATGCGAGCCTGAATGTACGTGGCGGTGAAGATCTCGCCATAGTGAAGGCCATAGGCACCACGCATCACACCCCGTCGGCCAGGCAGACGGTAGGCGAATCCAAGCCGCGGGCCGAAGTTGTCCAGATCACTCTGGTACGGGACCCGGGTAAGGTCGTTCACCTCGGTTGGTCGGGCGACTGGCTCCCAGCGCATGCCCATGCTGAGAGTCAGCCGCGAGGTCGCCTTCCACTCGTCCCCCACGTAGATCTGGCCCTGCCAGCGCCGGAAGCCCCTATGGACATCTCCGATCGCGACCGAGTAGTTGCTCGCCAGTCCCATGCGCAAGTTGGTGATTGCATCTCGACCGAAGTCGCGCCGAAAGATGAACCGGCCACGGTGATCCTGCAATTCGCGACCGTTAATCTGCCCGCGGTGCAGGTCACCGCCAAAAACTAGGTTGTGGCTGCCGGCACGGTAGCGGGCCCGCGCCCCGTAGCGGAAATTATTGCCGGCCCTGTCCACCGGGAAACGTCCCGGGGGCCCGATGCTTGTGATTTCAATGCCTGCCCTGATCCAAGGCCCGATCGATGTCTCGTCAGGGATCAGGAGGGATCCGACTCGGTCGAAACCAACCGTGAAGTCCGACGTAAGGCGAGGCGACCAGCTGCGATTCCAGGTCATGCGCGCCTGATGGTTGCGTGTGGTTGTGTTCGGGTTCTGACCACCCACCAGTTGGAAGGCGTCCACCTGCTGCAAGACGAGGTTGTACCGGAGGGTGACGCGCCCGTCGGGGCCGGCCTGCTGGTCGAGGGTGGCGGACGCTCGGTCATTTGAGATGTCTTGCGGCGCGTTTGTGTTTAGGGCGCGGGGATTGATGTCAGGGCGGTTCGGGGTCGCGACTGGATATGCATCCATGATCCGCTGCACGAACGCGCGGGTCTGTGGGTCGCTGGCCAGAGGGACGCGCTCCTCGATAGTGGGCACCAGGACATTCCCGTTCACCTGGCCCTTGTTCCGGGTCTGACTTCCGGTTAGCGTCAGACCGGCACCGTCCCATGCCGGCAGGCCTACGGTCACTCCATAGTCATTGCTCCGCGCCGGCTGGACGCTTCCTACTTGAAAAAAGGACCGGGCACTCACCGCGCTGTTGGTGTGGGTCCAGAATGCGTTGCCGTTGATGCGGGACACGGAGGCCGCCGGGACGTGGACTGGCCGACCCGGGGGCCCTCCGAACTCCGTAGCCCAGTAAGAGCGGTCGATCTGGAAGCTCTTCACGGCCGTCGCAGAGATGCCGAGGCGCTCGTTCAGCTCCCGAAGCACATTGTTGTCGATCAAGGTCAGGCGCACATTCTCGTTGCGGCGCCCTTCTCCCTGTTCCGAGTTCACCTCGCCGAGAAGGTTCAGGCGGGTTCGGTCAGCTGCGCTCTCCGAGCCATCGGCGACCACGGCAGGTTCGGTCTGGCCGGATGCCGCGACGGGCGACCCTTGAGAGGCCTCGTTGTCGTTCGGAGGCGGATCCGACGGCTGCGCCTGGACGCCCGCCACGCCCACCAGGGCCGCCGCAACGAAGACTGTGCTGGCACTCGATCGGAACATTGCTGCTGGCTCGCTCACTCGGCAGCAGCGCTAGCTTGCTGCTGGTCCCCATTCTAAGTGGCTGTAGTCGAGTACGGGGCCGCGGCCGTTCAGCGGGTGGACGCCCCCGAGGCGACCAGTCAACTCCGAGGCTGTTTGTCCAAGGGGATGCGAGTGCGCCACAATATGGTCAGCAATCGATGAGCCCGAGGAGGGAGCAGGTTCTCGATCGCGTAGACGGCGGCGACCGCGTCGTCGGTCGGGTCCTGCGGCAAGACGTCTTTCGTGAGAAGGCGAACTTCCGGGTCGCCCACCTCCTGCTCTTCAACAAGCGCTCGCAAGTCCTACTGCAGCGGCTCGCCTTCTCTCGGAAGCGTCATGCCGGGCGCTGGGGATCCTCGGTCGCGGCCTACGTCTCGGCTGGCGAGGAATACTCCGACGCGATCCTCCGCAGGACCAAGCAGGAACTTGGAGTCGAGATCGATTCCCTGACGCGATTAGGCACGACACGGATG
>JAJDWM010000446.1 GCA_022825595.1 Bryobacterales bacterium
CCTTGCTCGGTCTGTTTCGAGGCTCCGCGAATGGTCAGAGGTCCATGGATCGAGGCTGCCGTCATCGCCGAAGCCATCCGGAACGCAGGGCACGGATACGAACTGGGCGGTCGGGCCAAGCGGCTCACGGCGACCCACCCGTGCGCCTTGGGGCCTCCTCGAGGCGGCGATGATTCACCATGACACTCCCTTCCTCGCATCGCTGGAGAAACGTGAGGCGGTTCGACACTCCCTGTGCATTTCGGTTATCGTGGGTTGCTGACGGGCCTTGGGATCTGAGCCGCGTCTCATCAAGGTGCCGCCGACGCGGCATTTCGATTGCCACGATGCCAGTTCGGTCACGATCTTGTCGGGAACTGCGGACAGGAATCCAGCAGAGCCAGCTCATGCCGACCACTGAAAACTCATCACTGGCTGCAGCCGAGACTCTGGAGGAGTACTTCGAGAGCCGCGCAACTGGCGTCGAACTCGAAGAGAAAGAGCTGCCACCGCCCGAGGAGCTGGGGCCTTGGGACCCTGAGAAGATTCGAATTCACACGAAGCACTACTCTCTGCGTCAAGTGGTGGACATGATCACTGAGGGGGACATAGACATCGCCCCCGACTTTCAGCGCCAGTTTGTGTGGAAGTCCTGGCATCACTCCGGGCTGATTGAGTCGCTCCTGTTGGGGATTCCCCTGCCGTCGTTCTACTTCAGCGAGGACAGCATGGGCCAACTCCAGGTCGTTGATGGAGTCCAGCGTTTGACGACGATTTACCAGTACGTGAGAGAGAAGGCCTTCAAGCTGGGCAAGGTGACTTACCTCCACGAACTGGAAGGCCAGGGCTTTGATGATCTGGCCAAGCTGTTCCGTCGCCGGCTAGGCAGTGCCCAGTTCGTTGCGCATGTAATTGACCCACAGACTCCTTATCGAGTGAAATTCGACATATTTCGTCGAATCAACACCGGCGGAACTCCGCTCAGCGCCCAGGAAATCCGCCACTGCATGAGCAAGGCTCGATCCCGGGAGTTTCTGAAGCAGCTGGTAAGCGACGACAGCTTCATTGCTGCTACGGGAGGATCTCTGAAGGACCATCCGCGGATGGCGGACCGGGAGGTGGCACTGCGGTTCGTCGCCTTCCGTCTGTTTTCCTCCGATGAGTATGCACAGCATGGTGCCTTTGACGAGTTTCTGGGATTCGTGACGGACCGACTCGACGATCCGGCGAAGCACAACCTTGACCGACTCCGGACTGATTTTGTTCGAGGCATGACCAATTGCTATTCGGTCTTCGGGGAGCACGCTTTCCGCAAGTGGCCGTGGGATGCGAGTCGGAAGAGCCCGATTAACAGAGCCTTGTTTGAAAGTTGGGGGACCGTGCTGGCCAGTTACGACAAGACGGCGGTCCGGGACGTAGCCGAGAGTCTGGTCCATCGCGCACGCGACATGATGACTAGTGACTTCGAATTCATCAACTCGATCAGTGGCAGCACGGGCGATGTCCGCAACGTGCGGATTCGGCTAGGCAAGGTCCGTGCGGCAGCCGAGGAGGTGCTTCGGTGATTGCCGAGATCCGTCTGAAGGACTTCAAGCGGTTTCACAGCTTGACCTTGAGGACTGCAAATCTCACCGTCCTGACGGGTGCCAATTGCGCTGGCAAGACATCCGTGCTTCACGCGCTCCTCCTGGCCAGGCAGATCGCCAGGAATCCTGGCAGGAAGCATGTCGAGCTGAACGGCGTCGACACCTTGGAGTTGGGCGGACCCGGGGACGTCATTCATCGCGAGGCTCGTGATGACGTGGCCAGCGTTGAAGTCGCCGGTGCCGAAGGCAATCGTTCTCGCTGGGCGTTCGGTTGGACAAACGGAATGGACACGCAGACCCTGAACGCAGCGGTGGTCCAGCGGCCTCGCGGCTATTCTGGCGCACTGACCGGACCCGCTCCGCAGTTTTGCTATCTGTGCGCCGAGCGTCTGGGGCCGCGCGACGTGCTCAGTGCCAGTGCAGCCAATGAGGCGGAACTGGACGTCGGCGCACGCGGCGAGTTTGTGGCGCAAGTTCTGGCGTCATTCGATCGCACACGGGTTAGACCTAGTCGGGTTGAGAATCCACACCGGAAGCAGGTTCCGAGTCTCCTGCATCAGACCGAGAAATGGATGGGCCGAATCGTCCGTCCGACCCAGATTGATGCACAGCGGTTCCCAAACACATCGGTAACCCGTCTGCGTTTCAAGACTCCGGGACTGCGAGCCGAGTGGACGCGGGCGCCCAACGCCGGCTTTGGCGTTTCCTATGCGCTCCCAATTGTTGTTGCGGCACTGCGCGCTAAAGTTGGCGGGCTGCTGCTAGTCGAGAATCCGGAGGCTCACCTGCACCCGGCTGGCCAGTCGAGGATGGGTGCATTTCTGGCACAGGTTGCGGCCGATGGCGTTCAGATCTTGGTGGAGACCCACAGTGACCACCTACTGAACGGAATCCGGGTGGCGGTCGCCGACGGCAACGCCGCGCTTACCCCGGAGCAGGCTGTGATCCATTTCTTCCGGGCCGAAGACGATGGAGGTCCTGTCTTGGAATCAATGGAGTTGCGGCGAACCGGCCAGCTCACCGCTTGGCCCGCCGGATTCTTCGATCAAGCACAGGTTGATCTAGCAGTGCTGGCGTCCAAGCGGAGACGCAACCCGTGACCGCCAGGTTCGTCCTCGACGAGGCGTCGTGGGCTGGCGCAGCCCGCGCCGAGGAGCATGTGCTGTCGAATGCTATAGAGCACCTGCTCGACAGGCTGGACACCGCCCGCGAGCGAAACGAGGGCGTCGTCAAGCATTCTGCCTACTATGAGTTGTCTCTCGGCGATGGTGTCCGACTGTTCTCTGCCCTGTTCGAGCAAACCTGTCGTGTGCAACTCGGTCGTGATGTCGCTGAGCGTCTTAGGTTGGCTCTCGATCGAGTCGTTGGGTTCGACGATTCCGAAGAGGTTGACTATGATGCCGAGATCGAGGGGAGCGTCTGGCTCGCTCCAGGGACGCTCTGGGCACACTCCTGCTGCTCGCAGGGACGTCACATAGCAGTTCTGCCGCTGCCACTCTGCACAGTTCCTCGGGGGCGAGTGCCTGTCACTGTTGCCGGCAGCACCATCGAAATCTCCTTCGTAACCGACGAGTCCGAGCATGTTGACTTCTTTCGGTCCGTCATCTCATTGGAGGACGCGGACGAGGCCAAGTTCGAACGTCTTTCTCAGTCTGCCTTTCCGACGCTCAAGTGGGCCGACGATATCTGGTATGGTCTCGGGAATTTCAGCCGCCCGTATATTGAAGTTCGGGACGATCTAGTCCGCTACTTGGGCGGCCTTAGCGATCACGGTGCGGAGTGCTTCCACGAGCATCGCGCGGGCGATCCACGTCACTTGGCACAAGTCTTGTCGGCTAAGGTCGGCTCTGGGACCTCAGATGAAAACGGCCGTACCAAGAGGCATCGACCGTCTGAGCGGGACCGTACCCGGCGTTATCTTGGAATCAACAAAGTGTTCTGGTGGCACGTCAAGTTGCGACCGCACGTGGACCGAATTCACTTCCTGTATGAACCGCCATCTACGGGTTCGCCCCTATCCGAACAGGGCCGCATTGTCGTGGGCCTGTTCAAGGACCATTGCATCTTGCCGACCTGAGCCTGCCCATGGAGGCCAAAAACGTCGGACTCTGCTCTCAGATGCGGCGCTGACCTCGCAGTTCCGGTCATGGACTAACTACCCCTGTCCGGATCTTAGACCGTGCGTCGAAGCAGAGGAGGCTAGGAGCGACAAGTGACCAGTCCGAGTGTCGGCAAAGCCCAACCGACCAGCGTGGTGGCGCGGGGTCGATGTCGCTGGGCCGTGGCGTGGCCGCTCGCAGGCACCTGCTTGCGACACGTCCAATTAGTCGGTAGTGGCTGGCCGCGACCCTGGACCGCAGGCTGTCACCCAAGCCGAGGACATGACGTCAGGCCACTCTCTGTGACACGGATTCGCTACGTAACACGCACTGTACGGTCCCAAGTGGCCACTTCAAGCACTTGAGCATGCCGTTTATGAGTGAACTCTCCCATCCATTGAAAGATGGTGACGACGCGATTCGTCGTTCCAGAATCTGTCCATGACCGGAACTGTGGGGCCGAGGAGCTCGCCGTTGAGGAGGCTGCGGCAGATCGTCAGGCCGAAGAGACGAGGCGAGCAGGAGGCCGAGGCAAGGAGACGTGCCAAGGCACGACTCGCCGATTTGGAGGAAGAGCTCGGTCGCCACGGGCAACGAGCGCCCCTGGCTCGACAACACACGCGCCGGTGTGAGCCGGGAAGGATGTCGCACTACGATGCCCCGCAGGAGCCAGTCCCATTGGGCCTGCCAGTCTCCGAGGGGCACGGCCAAGTCCGAAACGATGCCCACGGCGGAGCTGCGAGCTTCCGACCTTCGACTTATCGCAAATGGCGGGTCACTCTACTCTCTAGGGCAGGTTGCTGAGCGGTATAGCTGGGCCTCATCCGGGAATCCGAAGGCGTTAGTCTGGCTTCAGTTCCCCTTGTCGAATGCCCGCGCGGGCTGTGCGACGCCGTGGCGGCGTAGTATGGCACTCACTCTCAGACGGTGATATCGGAATGAATGGACTGGGGAAGGCCACTAGAATCTGGAGGGGGTAACGACAGGCCTAGAGCTTCCTGCGAGCGGGCCGCGTAGTGACGGTTCGCTACGGACATGTGCTTGAAGTACGTGCTGCCAGCACACCAAGGCTATGGCGACAACTGGCCAGTTCCGCCACATTATGCGACAGGACGGCGACGTACCCCAGACAGTCCTGTGAAGCAGGGGAGACGCTCGTCTTGCACCGCTCCCGACCGGATCCTGCAACTCGTGTTCGGCTGCGGAACGTGCAGCCGCAACGATGCGGACATTCGAACCTGTCGGCGCTCTCGTCCACACAGCTCCCACGAGAGAGCAGGCGCCACGCTGCATCTCGAGACGCAGCCACTCGACCGTGCGGCGATTCAGTAGGCGGAGACTGACACGCTCTAGTGCACTTCTACGCGATCACGCCTGTGTGCGTTAATTGTGATTGAGTGAGATCCGAACACATCCCCGCGCCGGAATCGGGTGCCTACCCATCCAACGCTTTCCGAAGATCCCTTCGGATGAAGTCCCGCACAGTGGATCGCCGAGACCTGCTTAAGACGGGCGGGATTGCGGGCGCATCCGCATTCCTGAATCGTTGCGGTATCGGCACTGCGCCGCCCAGACCGAACGTGGTCGTCGTCATGACCGACGACCAGACGGCGGAGCAGATGAGCTGCGCCGGCCACAGTCTGCTCCGGACACCCAGCATCGACCGCCTTGCTGGCGAGGGTGTCCGCTTCTCGAACGCCTTCTGCACAAACTCGCTGTGCGCTCCCGGCCGGGCGGCTGTTCTCACCGGCACGTACTCCCACGTCAACGGGATTCTTGGTAATCCGGGGGGCTCCGGATCGGTCGAGCGCATCGATCCCGCCGTCCCGACATTCCCCCAGCTGCTGCAGGAGAACGGCTACAGGACCGGGCTCTTTGGGAAGTGGCACTTGCGGGACGAGCCCAAGGGTTTTGACGAATGGAAGATCCTTCCGGGCCAAGGGGTCTACTTCGACCCCGACTTCATCGTCGGTGGCGAGCGGCTCCGCTACCAAGGCTACGCAACTGACATCACGACCGACATGGCGCTGGAATTCTTGGCGCGGGCCGGCCGCGGACCCTTCTGCCTGCTGTACCACCAGAAGGCACCGCATCGCCCCTTCACGCCGGCACCGCGGCACGCACAGCTTTACGACACGATCGAGTGGCCCTTCCCCGCGACCTACAACGATGACTACTCTTCGCGTGACGTTGCCCGCCGAGCGTTGGACATGCGCTTCGAGATCAGCCTCAAACCGGACTACCACGGGCAAATCCCGGATGGTCTCGAACCGGACGCGGAGCGAGACTGGATCTTTCAGCGCTTTGTCAAGGATCACCACCGGGCTGTCGTGGGGGTCGACGAGGGACTGGGTCGGATCCTCGACTTCCTAGACAACTCTGGGCTTGCCGAGGACACGATTGTGGTCTACACGAGCGACAACGGCTTCTATCTCGGCGAGCATGGATGGTACGACAAGCGCTTCATGTACGAGCCGTCTTTGCGTATTCCGCTGCTGATGCGGTATCCCCGGATCGAAACGGCCGGGCTAGTCGAGGAGCGAATGGTGATCCACCAAGACATCGCGCCGACAATCCTCGACCTCTGCAGTGTTCCAATTCCTGCAGTCATGCAAGGCCGGAGCCTCGGGCCCATTCTGACCGGGAATCCGAGTCGGGCTTGGCGGGAGGCCATGCTGTACAGCTACCACGAGGATTCGTGGGCCAGGAGCGGCCCCAATTACGTGCCTCGCCCGGGGAATTACGGTACGCCGCACCGCATCACGCCGCACAGAGGGATCCGGACCGAACGCTACAAGCTCATCGAGTACTACAGCGAGGGGGAATACTGGGAGCTGTTCGATCTGGAGGAAGACCCGAACGAATTGAGGAATCTCTACCGGGAACGAGGACACGAAGACCTGATCTCTGAGCTGACGGACGGCCTTCGAGCGCTACAGCGCAGCCTAGGCGAGAACGGATAGGCAAGAACGAGCCAGCGAGTGCGGACTCCGCCTAGACTTGCTAGGTAGTCAGACGAGGTTCTGAACGTTGGGGCGCATTCTGGTAACTGTGGAGAGTAACGCGACCGCAGTCCCAAGTCCGGTGTGCCCTCGGTAGACCGAGAACCCCGCCAAGATCACCGCACTCCTAGTGCAGGAACGGTTCAGCCACGCTGACCTAGGACGGCGGGTCTGCGATGCGCTCGCCTGCTGGGACCGGCGGGTCCGCCCGCAACTGTCTGGCTGCCGGAACGCCCGATGCGCAATTGAGAAGCGTTGTTGCTCCATCGTGCTCCTGGCCACGGGAGCGAGCGTCCCGCGTGCCAGCAGGCCCAGTTCCCTAGTCAAGCACGTGCGCCCGGCCAGAACATCTCAGCCAAGTGCGCGGCCTGTTCGTCTTGGTGATCGGCACACGTCGCCAGAGGCAGCTCTGGACCACGGTGATCGCCAACGAATACCACTGTGGAATGACCACCTTCGCGGGAGCCCAAATGCGCTATCTGGTGGACGCCGGGCACGGCTGGCTGGCCGCAATAGCCTTCTCGGTTGCCGCCCTGCGGCTGGCGGCACGCCAAGAGTCAATCGAGCGACTGTAGCAATCGGCAGCGGCGGGTGCATCTGAACAAGCTGGTGTGCCTGAGCCGATCCCTGATCGGCGGCGGCGCCAGTCTGGCCAGCCAAGTGCTGGGACGCGTACTGCGGCCAACGCCTGGGGATTTCCGCCAGCGCTACGGGCACAGCCCGAAGCCGGTCGAGAACGACTCGACGTGTGCCAGCATGAGGCCAGCCGGGCGGCGGCGGATTTCGTGCACTTGGGACACTTCGCGGGCCGCAGGCACGATCCGGCACTGGGGAATGAGATCATCTGAGACGGCTACATCGGGGTCACGCTCGCGACCATGCTACATGCTGCGAGATAGGCAGAATGCCGCTCAGGCCACAGGGAAGCT
>JAJDWM010000291.1 GCA_022825595.1 Bryobacterales bacterium
TGGACTGGCTGGAGGAGGCCTTCCCGGACGATGTGGCCCTGTACCAGGAGCTGCGCGCCAAGATGGCCCGCCACGGCATCAGGACGCCCATCGCGGACGGGGAGAGCGTCCGTGAGGTCGAAGAGTTCCGACCGTTCCTCGAGCCGCGACCGGTCATAGACGTGATGCAGATGGACATCCGCACCGGCGGACTCCTCGACTGCCGGACAATGGCGGACCTCGGAATGCCAGCCGGGGTTCGCGCCGTGCCGCACAACTGGGGCGCTCAGGTTGGCCTCTTCATGAGCCTGCATCTGGCCAAGACCCACAAGAACATCTCCGGCGCAGAGGACGACCGGTCGACCTGCCCGGCCCTGAGGGCAATCGGATATGAATTCCGAGACGGGGCCTACACCGTCTCCGACGAGCCGGGGCTGGGTATCGCGGTGAACGAGAGCTTCTACGAAGCCCCCGAGTTTCCTGGCGAGACCGTGATCCGCTGAGCCGTCGCGGACCTCAGTCGCTCAGGTGCAGCTCGGCAATGGCGATGCCGCTCTCGCCGGCGACTGCGTAGAGCACGTAGACGCGCCCGTCTTCTTCGAAGATTGCAGGATCCCGCAACTGGTTGACCGGGCCGTAGGCCACGCTTCGAATGGACGGCTCAACTGGCTCGAGTGCCCCTTCCCACGGACGCTCCGGGCGGAGAATCTCGGCTGCCTCCGACTCGCGCCACTCGGTCCATGGCACGGACAGGTCGATCGTGCTGTGGAGGATCCGCTCAGGGGCTTGGCCGACCTGCGTCCAGAACACGTGCAGAAGGTCGCCCCGCACGAGGAGGGCGCAATGCCGCATGTCGGGGTTAAAGAGCAGCGGGCCGGGCTCAAATCCGGCCATCCCGTCTTGGGAACGGTAGACCTGGCCTGGCATCGCTATCCCGTAGGTCGCGCCGTCCCACCGGAAGGTCCGCAGGTAGGTCCTGCCCAAGATCTGCGGAAGCCCCCGAAAGTCGATCCCATCAGTCGACACGGCCACCCGCGAGACTTGGCGCCCGGGGCCCTCAAGGCCGTGGAAGTACATGACGATTCGCCGCTCGTGCTCGTCCACGTGGACGTCCGGCGAGGCAATGTGCGGCGCGGTCATCTCCAGCCGCAGTGAATGCGGCAGGCCGCCTGCATCGGGATCCGCTGCCCGTCTGGCTGCCTCTTTCTGCAGGTCGGCCTCGGTCACCTCCGGCGGTTCACTGGGAAAGTGCGAGTGCTCGATGTGCAGGCTGCCGGGAGGATGGATCTTCCATGGACCGGTTAGCTTGTCGGCGTAGGCAAGCCGAATGTAGCTGCCCTTGTGGTCGGCAAAGTACAGGTAGTAGCGGCCTAGGGGATCGGCGATCCAGTCCGGCACTCGGATGAGCGACGGTCCTTGGATGTTTGTACCGATGCTTGGGTGCAGGTCTGGCGTGATGATCGGAGCGTCAAGTAGGCGCTCAACGCGAATTGAGAGTCCCGCAGGGAAGCTCAAACTCGCCATCAGCAGCACTGAGAGGCCGGCCCGGAGGCCCTGAACGGTCGCGCCCCTCATCGTCATCACCCGAGGATATCCCATGACCGTGTGCCGCGGCTGGCGTGCGTCGTACGACGCAGCCTTGAGGCTCTTACTCGCCGCTCGGGATTCGTCTCTTCAGGTGAAGGAAGAGGGAAGCTTCAGGATGTCCCTACGTGCTCGGCCAGGGGGAAGTGACGGCACGGGACGCGTTGCTTCCGGCGAAGGCGATCGCTGCCCTGCCTTATCCTTGGCCAGTTCAGAGCGCATCTCGGACCCGTAGAGACGTAATGGTAGCGATGTGGCCGAAATCCCGGTCCCGATGCCACACCGGCACCCTGTGGCGGATGGCAATCGCGGCAATCAGGCAATCAATCGACGAACGAACCGTTAGTCCGCGCTGCCGGCACTCTGAATAGAGATCAGCCGCCTCCACAAACAAGTCCGCCGAGAGCGGATCGCTTAGCCGAGGCAGTCCCAGCATCTGCCATTGAATCAAGCTTCGCGGCCTCCCAAGCCTCAGCCCCTGTAGGACTTCCTGAATGATTGGCCCACACGTCGCGAATCTCAAGAAGTCATTGTTCGACGGGCGGACCCTACCGGTGAACACCTCGATCCAAACTGAGGTGTCCACCAAGATCATTCGTGATTCCATCTCCGGCTACCGAGAGGAGTCTCCGCGCATTTCAGACAAATCGCCGATCCATTCCACCCTTCCGACGTGATCTGCCAAGCCCTGAATCCGCCTCATGCGCAGAGTCTCCTTGAGGGCCAGATTAACCGTGGCGGAATAGGTTCTCGTTCCGAGGACACGAGCCGCCTCCTTCAATACTGCCATATCTACCATAAGAGTCGTGCGTTTCATATGCCTATCTTAGTGTCGCTGGCCTTCTGGAGGCAACCACCGAACCTATGCGTATTCATTCCCGTTGCTCCCTGAGGAGACCTGAAGCCGAGAATTGAGCCGCATCGGACCCCCTGCCGTTTCTTGCCTGCCAGACAATTGACCGATCCTGTGCCTGTGATGGCGGCGTGACTCGCAAGGTGCTGGCGGAGCTGACAATGCGGGGCTGCTGCCACGATCATGTGTGGGCCGAGGATCGCAGGCCCGGTCCGCGGCTCAATGGCTGGCGGAGCCGCACGGGAAACGGATTGATGCGCGCGCCCTGATCGAATCCCACCAGTCCGAAATCTATGCCGTAGCCGCCGCGGCTTTCGCGACAGTCGAATGTATAGGTGCCATGGCGCGGGACGATGTGGATGAACGTAGCGATGTCGACCTCCGAGTGACCGTGCCACCCGGAAGGGTGGACGGTCAGAGTTTTCTGGGGCGACGTGTTGATGCGGTGCCCGAGAATTGACTGCATCCTGTCTTTCGGGCCGGGGCGCAGAGAGTGACGCAGGTGCTGTCAAGACAGGTCTTCGGACGGACTTGGCCCGCTTGGAGCACAACCTCAGCCGGTTCGCGCGCATCAGAGGGGTGCACGAATCGGGAGGAGCGAATTCCCTTCGGGTCTTAGTTGCCGCAGGACGCCGAAGTGCGCGAGTTGCAATCCGCAGCGTGATCTAGCCAGCGGCTCAGTCTTGGACACAGGGCAATCGAGCCCGAAGTGCCATGGCGTGCCGTCGCTGGTTTCTTCAACGGGCTCGTGCATGACGACTTCGAAGTCGACCTCGAAGTGGTCTGGAGTCTCGGGGACCCTAGCCGCCGGCTATCCATCCCAGCCCGAGAAGGCTCTCTTGCCTGCCAACCACTGGCGGATAGTGCCCGTGTAGCCAGCCACCGTAAAGTGGTCGTTGGTGTGCTTGCGGATCTGGAGGGCCATTCGGTCCGCCTCGGGTTTGATCTCGGTTATTCGCCCGTCGTGCGCTGGATGTGGACTCCCGCGTGACTGCGTGGTCTTGCGCTTGGGTTGGCCCTGTCACTTGAGCGCCTCGCTGGTGTGGTCATCGCCATGATGGCCGGCGGTCGGCAGTGCCCACCCCACTACACAATGCCAATGACTCCTATGACCTGTCTGGCCCTCTGTCCGCAAGGAGTACTCGCAATTTGCGGCGGGTCTGGAGCTGCCGCCGCGGCGGGCATTCCCCGACAACCGCTGCCGCACAATCCACAGCTCCCGCAAGACTGACCGGTAGGCGTTGGAGAGAACGGGCAAGGCGCGAATTCGGAATCGAGGGCTCTGATCGATGTCTCAGAAGAACA
>JAJDWM010000560.1 GCA_022825595.1 Bryobacterales bacterium
CCTTGCGCCCGGACGAGATCTCGGGGCCAGCCTCGATGATTATAGGCCGCGGACGTGAGGATTGCTTCTCGGTGGTTGGTAGGGGCGCTGATTTGCGGTGTCCAGGTTCCGCTCAAGTCCCTGTCTTGGACTTGCAGCCGATTCTCGGCTCCCCGGGGTGCAGGCGCTGTCGCCCGCCGGGGAGGAGCGGGTGCCCCTGCCGGACGCGCACGAGAGAGCGCGAGAGCCCCACGTCTATGGGCGAAGCTGTCACTGTGGCATGAGCCTATGACACAATCCCGCCGTGAGTATGTCGAGGGCTCACACTGAGCGCTCTTGACGCCATCCGCCCGCTGGAGATCGCCGTGGGGAAATGGCAGGCTCTCGCCAGGCGGCTCGACGAGCGCCAGCACAGCAACCCCCACTGGTCGCGTACCTACGGGACTTGGGCGCGATGAGGGCAATGCTCGCCGAGTCTGGCAAGTTCCCATGTGCCGCTCGTGACGCGATGATTCAGGATGGCTGTGGCCGAGCCGTTTCAAACGTACCGCGGGATCTTCATGATCCGGCTTGGGGGAACAATTCCGCTGCCTCTGCATATGTGATGGCCACGAGGCCTATCGCAGAGGGCTTCTTCCAGTAAGCCGATCCTACCTGGGAAGAGCTGCCAAGTAAGCGTGCTCAAGCAGGTTTGGACATAGACCTGATCCCGAGTTGCGACCGGCCGGACGTGCAGGAGACAGCCGAGGACCAGCGGGGCCCTCCTTGGCAGTTCCCGCCGCGGGCGGCGGGGGACCGAGGGTTTGGACTGGCACGCTGAAGCCCGGTGTCGCCAAGGCGCGATGAGCCTCAGCAGCTCTGCGACGTGCTTTCGACGCCCTCCATCGCGTCGAGATAGCGAGGGCGCAGCGGCGGGCTGGCGTAGGGCTCAAGCCGCCGCACCAGACAGCTGCGCCGGACCCCTGAGTGATGTAGCGCACGAACCAGTTCGTGGATGGTCAGGCCTTCTGCCGTGCGCAGTTCCAGCATCCCCACCGGAGCCATGCAGCCGAACAGGTTGTAGAGCGCCGAGCGCGGGCGCCCGTTCGGGTATACCGCTAAGTTGGGTGCCAGCAGGTACTCGCGCAGCTGCGCCGGGCTGGGTGCGGCACGGAAGCCGGCGAACCAGCGGCCGATTGCGAATCGGAGCCACTTGTGGTCTGGATCGGGTCTTGAGCGCGGCCGGCGGTGATGCCGCGGCTTGTCGAAGTGCTCCAAGGGTGGCGGCCGGGTTGGCCAGTTGCCGGTGGGTAGCGCCAACCGGTCTTCTGCGAGCACTCGCTTCAGAGCGATCTCTTCTTCGCGCGAGGGGCGCCGGCGGTCGATGTGCTCAGGGCGGTCGAACAGCCAGTCAACGTGATCCCACCGCACCCCGTCGTAGCGGCTCCAAGGCGGCTCCATCATCGTTGGATGCTCCTACCGCTCTGGGCACGCGGCCGAAGCTCCCGCAGGTAGTGGCAGAGGATATCCAAGGCCTCGAACTCGAAGAGCGGCTGTGCGGGTTCGACGATCGGCCTGTCGCGATTGATGGGCAAGAGCTGGACGCGGATGTCCTCAAGCACGTCAATCATGGTCTTGAACTCGGCGGGCCTGAAGGCTCGGATCGCAGGCAGCAAGAGGTCTGGGGATTCGTGCTTTGCAGCCCAAGCCAAGTCATAGATGTCACGGATCAGGATTCCGCCACGCAGGTACATGCGCGAGTATAGTTTCTGGGCCAGGATTTCCTCGACGGTGTCGAGGGGAAGGCCGCTGATCGGCTCGAAGACGGGCGCCTCAGGCTTTGGAGTGAGCCTCGGGGCTGCCGACCACTCCAGGATCGCGTCCGCCGAAAACACGATCTCTCCATGCTGCGGCGTAGTCCCGACCGGCACTGGCCGACCGCAGGACTCCGTAATGGTGGCCCGGATCTCATCCTCGGTGGCATGGAGCCGCTTGGTTTCCGTCAATGACTCGGTGAACAGGTCAACATCCATGCTGGCACGGTGGTGCCACCGCGCCGCAAGCGCCGATCCGCCCCCGATGATGAACCGATCGGGATTGAAGAACTGCTTGAGCACTGGCCGCGCGAGACGAACGCAGGAGGAGGCACTACACGGCAGCGGCCTGAAGCTCCGCGGCCCGGTCGTCATAGGGCAATCCGGCCAGACCGGTGTCACCGCACGCACGAACGGCAAGCAGGCAGCTTGACCGGCTTTGGCCAGCCTACTATCGCAGATCGCAGGGGGGTGATTTCCATGGTTACTCCGCGATCGGTCCCTGGAGACTGCTTACTCGCTGTTGGAGCGCTCGTGCGGTTACCGACCCGGAGCCTGCGGCGGCCGGTCAGGATCTCTGGGCACAGGCCGAACGGCCCCGACCTGCGCACCCGGCGCGACACGTGCGTCTCGAGCGGTGCGCACACCAGCGCCGATCACCGCGTACGCACGTCGTCTCCGAGCCGAGATGTGTCTCAGCACCGACAGTCGTCTCGTGCCGCAGCCGGACGTTGTCCCGCAAGGTCACGTTCTAGCCGATGCGGGCGGTCTTGTCCACGTAGCGCTGTTACCGACCTGTGCACCCTCGCCGACCCGGGCCTTCTGCCGGACTCGCGTCCGCGCTGCGAGCAGGGGATTCGCAAAGATCGCCGCTTGACGACCGATTCGGGTCAGAATGCCCATTCTCGATCGCTCTCCGGAACGCTCTCGTCGGCCACGTAGGAGTTGCGTCCGATCTCGACTCCACTGGCGACGCAAGCGTCGCCGCCGATCTTGCAGCCGTGCCCGATTTCGGCGAATGTGCCGATTCACGTGTCGACGTGCGTGGCCCGGGCCAAGGTGGGCGCGGACGTGTTCCGGTGCATCCACGCCGCCGTGCTGCGGCATGCCGGCCCGGACCGGTCCACGCTGTGGAAGGGGATGCGGGACTTCGCCGTCGACGGCTCCAAGCTCAACCTGCCCCGGCAACTGGTGCGGGAAGGCTACGCCGCGCCCTCGCCGGAGGCGCACTGCCCTCAATGACTGCTCATCTGCCGGTACCAGATCCGCCGTCGCCTGCCGTGCGACTTCGCACTGCTGCCCCATCGCGACGAGCGGAGGGCCACACTCCGGCATCTGGCCGCGCTCGGCCCCCGCGACCTCGACGTGTACGATGGCGGCTACTTCAGCCGTGCACTGCTGCAGGCGCGCAACAACCGCCAGGTGGAGGGCGCGTTCCGCCTCAAGCGCAACGCCAACACGCAGGTGTGCGGCTTCGTCACTGCCGGCAGCCGTGACGAAGTCGTCACCATGGAGCCGGCCGGGAAGGCCCCCCTCCGGCTGCGACTGGTGTGGCATGCCGTCCACGGTACACCTTATGTGCTCGGGACCACGCTGCTGGACGCGAAACTTCATCCGGTGGCGGACTTGGCCGACATCTAACGTGGACGCTGGAGCGTGGAAGAGCTGTACAAGATCTCGAAGGAGTTGCTGCAGGTCGAGGGCTTTGTGGCCGTAGCGAGCAGACGGTGAAGCAGGAGCGCATCGAGTCGCTGTCGATCAACTA
>JAJDWM010000450.1 GCA_022825595.1 Bryobacterales bacterium
CGGCCCCGGTGAACGAATTTGCCGACCGGATCAGGGTGCATGCTGGGAAGGAGTTGCTCCGCTTGGACATGGTGGTGGGAAAACCAGCCGACGGCGGTGCGCGAGCACAGCGCGTACGGGACTACTCGCGGAAGATCAGCACTAACCTGAGCGACCAGCTAGTTGTAGACGACCCCGAACGTAGAGAGCAGGACTGCTCAGCCAGCATAGTGCGGAATTGGATTCGGGACGACAAGACTCAATGGGAAGAGGCCGCACGGTGGATGAGGGACCAGCACGACAGGCTGCTGGCAATCGCCGAACAGGAAGGCGGCACGTTCGTATCCGCTGCGGAGGGTGATTTCCTTAAGTCCTGTGACGACCGCGGGAAGGCCGTTTTTTCCCGAATCCTCGAGTGGGCACGGAGGCGGTCCCTGTCCATCAGGTGGGGAGCAAAGGGTTTCTCCGTCGGTGTCGACATTGACGCAGGCCGCGTCGTCGTCTGCTACGCCTACCCGCCCGACAGCGTTTATGGCCAGTCGCTCTATACGGCATTGCACAACCGTGCCGGCATGCCAAAGACAGGCGCAACCCAGGAAGCAGTGAGACGACTCATAGAGGCGGCCAAAGAAACAGGACTCTTCGCGCCCGCCGCGCGCGAATTGAAGGCGGCACTAGACCGAGACCTCAGCCTCGAACAAGTCGACGCACTCGTCGCGTGGTACGAGTCCGTTGAAAGCGCAATTATCGAGCATGAGCCCTAAGCGACGCCCGAGGTGTGATGGAAGGCGTCTTCGACCCGTTTGTCGATCTCCACGAGGCGCTTCTGGACCGGGTCGCAGATCCGTAGCAGGCCGTGCAGGTGTCATATCGAATGCCAACGGTCTCAGCTTGGAGCGCACATAGCAGGTCAGGTCGGCTAGGCTCTCTCTTGCCTCGTGGCCATTCACGAGTCTATCGAGGCTCTTGCGCCCGTTGTGCCCGAAGATGTCCGTTTGCACTCGCCCGAGGCGCAGGCCTTAAGGTGGCGGCATCTTCGCAGCTCACGGCGACGATTCGATGGGTCCTGGCCTGCCCCTGACGAGCTTTGGCTGTGTTGGCGGCGACACTGCGGTCCCCATACGTGGAGTGGCCAAGCCCAGCACCCGCTGTTCGCGCCCTCCGGCCGCCCGCCCCTTGGGCACCCATACGCATGCCTCCGCCGAACCCGGCGTCCGGACATTTGGTCCTAGGACCGATCGCGGGAGGTCACCGCCGGAAGACCGTACCACCAACAACCAGTGGGTTGCACTTGAGGTCTACGGCGTTGCAGCGGGGACGCATTGCTTGCCGTTCAATCTTGTGCAAGCTCATAGCCCGCCTGGGTCCGCATCCAGTGATCGGCCGTGCCCCAGCCTGGGGACTCCGATGCGAGGGCCATGTTCGCTGACACGACCGCCCTGCCGTTCAGGTCGGCAGCCTCAACAAAGTCTCCCGCGCAAATCGCCGGCGGCCTGCTGCCTCAGTACTCAGTCACGGACCAGCCAGCCTCTTCCACGCTTCCACGGATCAGTTCGCTCGAGTGCGGAGGGTTCGGCATCGCACCCGCGCGCAAATCTCCGGGGCCGTCCATGATCTCTCCGCTCTTCCGTCAGGGCGGTCTAATTGGTCCACATCCACGGCCTCGCCGTCCGTCAAGCGGAACACGACGCGCCAGTTGCCCGATGCGCACGGTCTTGCCGGTTGCTCTCCTGCACCCAATCTACGAAACGCTATCCGATGACCACTCCTAGCCAGCCCCCTTGCCCGCTCGCGCCGACCGGCTTCAAGCCATCATTTCGTGGATTCTGCTTGCAATCGAAATCCGAATCCAGTTACTCTATGTTATAGAGTTACTCTAATTTACAGAGTCAATCGCACATTCAGAGCAAGGGAGGATTACATGCTCGACAACACCAAACTCAGGGAAGACATAGCGTTTGTCCGCGCCGCGGCCGAGCGGTCGAAGAAGCCGGCTGTTCCCGCCATCTATCTTGTCTGGGCACTGCTTGGCTTCTGCGGCTTTGCGATAGTTGACTTCGTCAACGACCCTCGTTGGGTTGGCATCTACTGGCTCTTTGCGGGGCCGGTCGGATTCTTGGTCTCCGCGTGGATCGGCAGACGCGCTGCTCTCGACACTGGCTTGGTGAACCGCGATGACGGCATCCGCCACGGTCTTCACTGGCTCGCCTTCATGGCCGCAGGCGTCCTTGGCCTAGCGCTCGTCCAGGCACAGCAGCTCACCTGGCAGGGATTCGGGTCACTCTGGGTGCTGCTTCTCGCCCTGACGTATTTTCAATGGGGACTACATCTGGAGCGCCGAATGTTGCCGCTGGGGCTCCTTGCGGGCGGCGCGTACCTAGTGACGATCTGGGTGCCAAGCTTGGGTTGGACCACCGCCGGCGCGGTGCTGGCCATCGGTCTGACGGCTGTAGCCTTCATCGGAGTACGGAATCGTGAGACAGCCCAGTAACCCCGAAGTCCCTGCCTTGGACGGGTTGGCCCTGCTCAATGGGCTTCTCGAGCACCGAGTCCGGCTTGCGATCTGCGTGCTGCTCTCAAAGCACGACGCCATGTCGTTCACCCGCCTCAGGGAGACCTTGGGAGCAACCGATGGCAGCTTGGGAGCCCATCTCCGCAAACTCGAAGACTCGGGCCACCTAGAGGCCGAAAGGACGTACTTGAAGCGGCGCCCGGTGACTTGGTACCGTCTCAGCGCCGATGGTCGATTGAAGCTCAAGCAGCATCTGGAGGCCCTGACACGGCTAATCAATCAGGCAGGCTAGCTGCAGCTGGCCCTCCATCACCTGCGGATTCTCAAGAAAGTGAACGCAGGTTCCGACGGAAGACGAACATTGATTAGGTGACCGGAGCGCAGCGACACTCCCGCGGTTGCAGCCCGCATCTGCAGGTGTGCGAAGCACACGCGCCGGCGTGTCCGGTCAGGACGATGCGAAGAAGGGAGCCCTGGACAGGAAGGCTTGCGGCGGCAGCGCCGAGAAGTAATCGTTCGCGTCGCTGCGTGCGCTCATGGGAGGCGAGCGTGTGATCGCGAATGGCTGAAGAAGCCCACCCGTCCGCGTACGGCCGGGGCAGTTCTGATGGGCATCCTCTGGGCGCCGATGAGCGGGTCCCGCTCGGTTGCAGTGCCATCGGACGCTCGACGCGATCTTGGTGGCCATCGTGGGGCAGAAGGGTGGACGCCCCCCGAGGAGGTGCGCGTGACTGCCACCTCGCAGCTTCTGCGGGTGTTGTTGCGCGCGTGACCGCCAATGCCGGAACATAGATCGCGAGCCATGCCAGAAGAGATCTTTGTAAATGCCACCAGCCGGGTTTCTGTGCTGAGGACCAACAACCTCGCCGTCGCCGCGGCACTACTTGCCGCGGCCTGCGGTGGAGGGGAAATGCCGGCCGTTCGGGAGGACCCCTTCGCCGGATACGAGCTCGTGGACCTTAGCCATCCCTTTGATGAGCAGACAGTCTACTGGCCGACCGGCAGGCCATTCCGCCACGAGCGAACAGCTTGGGGTCCGCAGCCGGGCGGCTTCTGGTACAGCGCCTACGACCTGGCGATGAGCGAGCACACGGGGACGCACCTCGACGCTCCGGTCCATTTCGCCGAGGGAGGTGCCGCAGTCGGAGACTTGAGCTTGGGTGACCTCAGCGGCCCGGTCGCGGTGGTGGACATCCGCCGGCAGAGCGAGGACGATCCGGACTATGCCGCGGCCGTGTCCGACCTAGACGCGCATGAGGAGCGCCACGGCCAACTCTCGGAAGGCACCATCGTGGTCTTCCGGACCGGATGGAGCCGACGATGGCCGGACACGTTGAGTTATCTCGGCGACGACACCCCCGGCCGTGCCGACAGGCTGCGGTTTCCCGGGATCTCGCCGGAGGCCGCAGGGCTCCTCGCCGAAAGGGGCGTAGGGGCCGTAGGCATCGACACCGCCAGCATCGACCCGGGAAGCTCGAGCGACTTTCGCAGCCATCAGATACTGGCGGGCGCTTCGATCCCGGCGCTCGAGAACCTCGCGCATCTTGACCTTCTGCCCGAGCGCGGGGCCCACCTGCTGGCCTTCCCCATGAAGATCGCACGCGGCTCCGGGGCACCGTGCCGGGTGGCTGCCCTTGTGCCGCAGCGATAGGGCGCCGCGGCTGTCTCAGCGCCGTCCGGCTGTCGGGCCGATGCTGCGGATGTAGTGCACCAACTCCCAGATTCCACGATCTTCGAGCTTGTCCCGAAACGGTGGCATGTCGTGACCCGCACCGTCGCGGATCGACACGAAGAGCTCTCCGTCGGACGTACCGTAGCGCCACTCGGACGGATCGCGCAGGCTGGGGGCCTCGAAGTCCGGGTTGGCTTGGGCACGGCCGTCCGCACCATGGCAGTACTGGCAGAGCCTTAGGTACGTCTTGCGTCCCTCACGCAGCACGGCAGCGGAGTCTTCGACCGGGTTCTCCAGTGCCCGGGCCTGCTCTGCCGACATGCGGCTGTCTTGAGCCCATGCCTGGCTAGCAGCGGCCGCAATTCCGACCGCCAGCGCCAGTCTCGCCGCCATTCGCGCTGCACTAGTGCGCTGAAGCAGTGAGGGAAGCACACTTCGGCCCGATAAGGGGAATTCCTTGCCAACACAAGCGGGGCGGGGAAGTC
>JAJDWM010000618.1 GCA_022825595.1 Bryobacterales bacterium
CCGCTCGATGCCGGGAGTCGCGTATTCCCGGCTGATGGGCCCGATCTCCAGCTTCGCCCCGGCCGGGGAGTCCGGTCTGGAGGTCTCGGACCTGCTTCCGCACCTGCGGAACCACACGGACGACCTCTGCGTACTGTTGGGAATGCAGGCCGACAGCGAGGCGCACGCCCCGGCCGTACGCCAGCTGCACTCTGGGGCGACCCAGCTGGTGCGGCCTTCGATCGGTTCGTGGGTGGCCTACGGGCTCGGCACGGAGAACCGGAACCTACCGGCGTTCGTCACCATCGCTCCGAACACTCGTGGAGACGGGGGCAGCGTTCAGCTGTACGGTAACGCGTTCCTGCCGGCGATCTATCAGGGAACGGCACTCGGCAACTCCTCGACTGGCGCACGCCGGGCCACCATCGGCTACTTGGAGAACCCCACGGACGAGCCCGCGCACCAACGGCGCCAGTTGGACCTGCTCCAACAGATGAACCGCTCCCATCTGGAGCGCTACTCCGCAGACCGACAGTTGGAGGGCGTCATAGAGTCCTTTGAGCTGGCCTTCCGCATGCAGGCGGAGGTGCCTGGCGTGCTCGACATTTCCGGCGAATCGAGGAGCACGAAGGAGCTCTACGGCGTCGGGGAAAAGGGAACGGACGACTTTGGCGTGCAGTGCCTGCTGGCGAGGCGGTTCGCCGAGGCCGGTGTGCGCTTCATCCAGATCACATCAAACGGCTGGGATAGCCACGCCAACATCCGCAAGGCCCATCCGGAGCGGTGCCGCTCGGTCGACAGGCCAATCTCCGGCTTGATCCAAGACCTGAAGCAGCGGGGCCTGTTCGAGGATACGCTGCTGGTGTGGTCCGGGGAGTTCGGACGCACGCCCCACTACCAAGACCTCCAGGACGGGGCAGGGAACCAGGACACATTCGGCCGCGGACACAATCCGTACGGGTTCTGCGCGTGGCTCGCAGGCGGCGGCGTGCGCGGAGGGATGAGCTTCGGCCGCACTGACGACTTCGGGTTTCAGGCGGTTGAGGACAAGGTCCATATCCACGACCTGCACGCCACGATCCTGCACTTGCTGGGCCTTGACCACAAGCGTCTCACCTACCGTTTCAGCGGTCGGGACTTTCGCCTGACCGATGTCTACGGGCGGGTTGTGAACGAGATCCTCGCTTGATCGTCAGGCCGCTCCAGGATCCCCGGGCTCGAATGGCGGCTGGTCCTTGGCTAGCCACAATCGAACCCCAGCTTGGCTGCCCTGCGGTACGAGGACGCCCTGGGTGACTCGGATTCTCCGAGGCGCCCGACCGGATCCTGCGTAGAGAAGCGGGCAGGAATGTGGCGGGGCCGTAGTTCTCCGAGAACCTGCTAGCTGGTCGCTTGAGCGGCTCGCAGAGATGGCCGCCCCTCCGCTTCGGCGGGCCGGTGCGGAGCGTGCCATCGCTTTCGGCTCGTTTGCCCGGAGGGCGGCCGACGCTTGGTCCGATCTGGATCTCGTCGTCGTGATCCCTACGGATTTGGGGCGCTTCGAGCGCGGACCACTAGTCGAGGGACTGCTCGACGCACTGCCAGTGGCGGTGGACGTGCTCATCTACACACCGGAGGAGTTTCAGCGTGGCGTATCCGGGGGATACGACGTGTTCGCGGCGATCGCGATCGAGGGGAGGCAAGTCTACCCCTTGCCCGTCCAAGCATGAGACCCCGCACTCCCATTGCCCGCGCGTGGCTCGAGACCGCCCTGCAGGACATCGGTGCAGCCGAGAAACTGTTCCGTTCCGGGTATTGCGCCCACACCTGCTTCCTCGCGCACCAGGCGGCGGAGAAGGCCGTCAAGGCAGTTCACTATTCCCGTGGCGCCCGACTGGTTGTTGGACACGGAATCCGCGCACTCATCGAGCGGCTCGAGTCTGATCAGCTCCTCTGTTTGCTGGCGGCCGCTCGCGAGCTGGACTTGTACTACATTCCGACCCGATATCCGACCGGCCTCGACAGCGGTACGCCGATGGAGGCATTCGGCGACGAACAAGCGCGACGAGCCCTGAGCCTTGCGCGGTCGATCGTCCACGCGTCAAGGAAGATTGTCGAGGGTGCCGATCCGGATGGCGAGCTGTCGACTGGGGATGGTTCGGACGACTAGCTGTCGGCGGTCCTTGCTACTTCGGGAGGCGGGGGCTGCGCTGCCACCCGGTCCGTATACGTCGGCTCACAAGCCTCTCGGCGCCTGCCCGATTGCCATCAGAGCCTCCTTTGATACAAACTAGTGGCGAGGCGCCGCTCTGGGCTGCCCAATCTCCGGATCTTGTCGAAGATAGCGGTCCAGCGCCTCGGCGGCGCAGCGCGGATCTTCCTGATCGCGGCGTGTTGCGTCAATTTGGCGAGCGCAGCCGCCAGCCAGAGGGCCAGCATTGGCGGTGTAGTGCGCGTCGCGACCGGATCCTCTGCTGCAGGCGCCAAGGTGGTGCTCCGACATGAAGAGAGTGCTGTCGAGATCACCCTCAGGGCGGGGGTCGACGGGAGCTTTCAGGCGGTCGGACTCGACGAGGGCACGTATTCGGTTGTCGTCACGGCCGATGGTTGTGAGCCGTTTGAAATATTCGGTATTCGTCTGACGGCGGAACAAGTCCACCGCCAGGATGCCGTGCTGCGCACCCTCCCTGCGCTGTTGTCTGAAGGCGAGTCTTCAGCCGGTCCCACCGGAGGGCCTACTACCCGAACAGCCCAGGGTCCGCGACCCGCGGTCCGGCAGCCTCCACCCATTCCTGAGCTGGCGGCATCGACCTACGTCAGGGAGGTGAGGCCCGCGCAGCTCGTCCAGGGGCGCTCGTCGGCAGGATTCCTGCCGGCTACAGGGAGGCCCGGCTCGAGCGAGTTCCACGGCGCGTTCTACTCGTATTTCGGCAATGATGTCCTGAACGCGCGGGGCTTCTTCGGGACCAAGAGCCGCCATCGGGAGACTAACGCCGGAGCGTTTGTCGGTGGTCCTGTCGTCAAGAACAAGACGTTCTTCACGTACCACCACGAGCGACTGGCGAGGCGCCGAGATGCGCAGCCCGGCTTCGGAAACTCGGTTCCCGTGGAAGCCTTCCGCCGGGGCGACTTCTCCCGACTGCGGACGGGGCGGCCAGTCGGGGCGGACGCCATGGGTCGCGCCATGTACGCGGGGCAGGTGTTCGATCCGGCCTCGACTCGCAGGCTGGGAGGGTACCCGGTCCGCGACCCGTTTCCCAACAACGCGGTGCCGGCCGCCCATCCGCTCCGCAGCCGGGTGGCGACCGGCGTGTTGCCGCTGATGGACCAGCCCGACCGACCGGGTCTCGAATACAACCACCAAGGAGTGCCTTTCGGGCTTCAGGCATGGCGCGTGGACGCTCCCAGCCACCATATTCGGCTCGACCACTCATTCAACGGCGAGGTCCGGGCCGGTCTGCTCCTTAGCCGGCTGAGCCGGCCAGCCGTGCGCAACTGCGGCGGACCGGAGGGCTGCCGGCTCCGCGATCCGGGTGCCATCGAGGAGTATTCGGGCTCCGGAGTGTACGAGGACATCACGACCCACCACGTGCGCCAACAGCTTGACTGGGTAGCATCCAAGGGCCTGCTGAGCCAACTGAGGTTTGTCTACGACGAGTTCCACATCATCGGCCACCCCTTGTCCGCAGGCGGGCAGTGGCAGTCTAGGCTCTGGGGTCCCGGCGGGAACGGGCTGCTCGCCGCAGACGCGGGCCTTCCTTCACTGAACTTCACAGGGATCACGCGCTACTCACCGATGGGCAGCGAATGGGGCAGCTCCGGCCGCCTCGCAAATCACCAGTACGGCATCGGCCAGGATCTGACTTGGATCCGGGGCCGTCACACGCTGAAGCTTGGCGGGGAATTCCGCTATCACAGCTACCCGCTCCGAGGCTGGGCGAGCAATGTGGCGGGCAGGTTTGATTTCCATCGGATGCAGACGGGAGGGTTTGACCGTTTCGGGCACAACTTGGCCGAGACCGGAGATCCGTTCGCCTCGTTTCTGCTCGGCCAGGTCCAAGCGACAAGGTTCCAGATCCCAGACTTTCCGACCATCACCGAGAGTTTTCTCGCTTGGGGTGTCCTGCACGAGTTCAGCGCCACTCGTGACCTGACCCTGACCCTCGGACTGCGGTTCGATTACCAATCCGCAATCCGTGAGCAGGACGACAACATGTCAACGTTCGACCCGACCGTGCCCAACCCCGGGGCGGGCGGGCGGCTGGGCGCGATGGTATTCGCTGGCCATGGACCGGGAAGGATCGGGTCGCGCACGCTCGAGGATCCGCCCAGAGACGCCTTCGGGCCGCAAATCGGCCTGGCGTACCGACTTGGCGATCGCGCGGTCATCCGCGGAAGCTATGCCGTCCACTACGGAGTCGTGCCTCAAGGCCAGATCACGGCCGTTAACACATTCGGCTTCCGATTCCACGCAACCGCGACAGATCTCAGCAACGGGCAGCGGGCCGCCCATCATCTGGATTCCGGCTTCCCGAAGAGCGCCGTCGTCCTGCCGCCGGCGATCGATCCCGCCGTGGGCAACGGCACTTCACCGTTGGCCGTGACCAAGGACCGCGCAACCCTTCCGCGCATCCAGGACTGGTCGCTCGTCCTCCAGCGCCAAGTGGGCAGCTCGTCCTCCCTGCGCCTCGCCTACTACGGCAACCGGGGTAGCCGTTTGGTTGCCGACCGTCTCGTGCTCGGTCCAGCAGCAAACTCCAACGCGCCGGAGGTTCTGGCGCTCGGCGCCGACGTTCTGGGTGCGCTCGTCACTTCGGAGTCGGCTGCGGATGCAGGCATCGGTATTCCCTTCACTGGCTTCCGGCGGTCGGCTGCTCAGTCTCTGCGTCCGTTCCCGCAGATGCTTGACATCGGCTACATGAACGTCCCGGCAGGGAACAGCTTCTATCACGCCTTTCGCGCGAGTGCCGAGCGGCGGCTCACGAAGGGGGGGCTGTTGCAGCTCCGTTACGCTTGGTCGAAGCTGACCGGCATGGGCGCGGGTCTCGCCCGGCCGCCCGACGGGCTCGATTCGGGTCCGCAGAACCCCACGGACACGCACTCGCTGGAGCGAGGTTTGAGTGCCGACGACATCCCCCAAAGGCTGGTCGCGCTATTCACTCACGCCCTGCCGAGCCTACGCCAAGGCAAGGCTGGCCTTGCGGGCAAGCTGCTGAGGGGATGGTCCGTCTCGGGGGCGATTCGTGTGCAGTCGGCCACGCCCGTCAACATCGTGATGGCGAACGATCTGGAGCCCTTCCTCTTCAACGGCCAGAAGCGCCCTAACATACTCACGAATCGGGTGCGCGCTCGCCTCGGAAGTGACTTTGACGCGGCGACAGACCGATTCTTCGACCGCAGGGGGTTCGCGGATCCGGGGCACCTGCGCTTCGGCGATGCCTCGCGCACGATGGACTACGTCCGCGGTTTCCGCAACCTTTCAGAGGATTTCAGCCTCTTCCGGGAGGGACGGATTGGCCCGAACTTCAAGCTGCGCTTGGAGACGCAGGTGTCAAACGCGCTGAATCGGGTCGTGTTGTGTGATCCGAACCGGAACTGGAGCTCGGCTTCGTTCGGGATGGCCTTCGCCCAGTGCAACTCGCCCCGCACCGTCAGGGTGGGACTCCGGCTCGACTTCTGACGGAAATCCGTGAGCGCAAGCCCCGACCAGTAGGCTGCGCGGCCCGTGCAGATGTCCCCGGCAGCGGAATGCCAGTCCGGCCACGGGTGACGGCAGCCCAGCCGCCGCACGGTCGCTGGCCCTGCGCTACCGTGCCACGAAGTTTACGAGTCGGTCGGGGATTTCGATGACGCGATGCACCGTCTTTCCCGCCAAGAGCGTGCTGATCCGATCCGTCTGCCGGGCCAGTTCCGAGAGCTGGTCCTTGGGCAGGCCCTTGGGGACTGTGAGGCGGTCGCGTAGCTTGCCGTTGATCTGGACTACAACCTGGACATTCTCGTCCCGCGCCAGATCTGGATCGTACTTCGGCCACGAAGCGTCCAAGAGCGGGCCGTTGCCCCCGAGAGCGTGCCACAGCTCCTCGGTCAAGTGCGGTGCGAATGGCCCCAGCAGGCGGACCAAGCCGCGAAGGCACTCCTGAATGACTGCATCGGAGAGCGCCTTCTCTCTCGCGTACAGTTCGTTCGTAAGCTCCATGATGGACGCGATGGATGTGTTGAAGTGCCAGCGCGACTCAAAGTCCGCAGTAATGTGGGCGATCGTTTGGTGAAGCTTTCGAAGGGCCGCACGGTCGGCCGGCGAGGTTGGCCGGGTGCTGGGCTCGGCCGCCATGCCGACGTTGCGGGCGACCAGTCGGTTCACGCGTGAAAGGAAGCGCCACATGCCTTCCACGCCCTCGTCCTGCCAGTCGAGATCGCGGTCGGGCGGTGCCGCGAAGAGGCTGAACATCCGAGCGGTATCGGACCCGTACTTGTCCAGGAGCTCTTCGGGACTCACCACGTTGCCCAGATTCTTCGACATCTTGCGGCCCTCGCGGATGACCATGCCCTGCGTGAACAGCCGCTGCACGGGCTCATCCCAGTCGATCAGTCCGAGGTCCCGCATGACTTTGGTGAAGAATCGACAGTAGATCAGATGCAGGACTGCGTGCTCGACCCCACCGATGTATTGGTCGATCGGAAACCAAGCGGCGGCAGTGCCGATGCTAAACGGCGCCTCGACATTGCGCGCGTCCGTGTAGCGATAGAAGTACCAGCTGGAGTCGACGAACGTGTCCATGGTGTCCGATTCGCGTTCCGCTGGTCTGCCGCATAACGGGCAGTCCACCTTAACGAAGTCCTCCACCTCTCTGAGGGGAGACTCCCCGGTTCCGGTCAAGCTGACGTTCGTCGGCAGCACTACCGGCAGTTCCGCGTCGGGAACGGGCACTATGCCGCACTCCGGGCAGTGGACCATCGGAATCGGCGTGCCCCAGTACCGTTGCCGTGAGACGCCCCAATCTCGCAGCCGGAACGTCACGGCCGCGTTTCCGAACCCGGCCGCCTCGGCATGGTCGCTCATGCGTGAGATGGCAGCAGTGCTGTCCATGCCGCTGAACTCTCCCGAACACTCCACGATCCCGTATCCGCAGAAGGCCTCTTCCATGTCCTCGGGCCTTGCCAATTCACCGTCCGAGGGCCGGATCACGGGCACAATGTCGATGCCGTGCTTGCGGCAGAATTCGAAATCGCGCTGGTCGTGCGCCGGAACGGCCATAATGGCGCCCGTGCCGTAGGTCATCACGACGAAATTGCCGACCCAGATCGGCACTTTGCGGCCGCTGTATGGGTTAACGGCGTACCGCCCGGTGAAGAAGCCCTCCTTCTCGAGGTCGTCTGGGCTCTTGGTGGCGGCGGCTGTTGCCATCGCCTGCCCCCGATCTCCGAAGCCGAAGCGGCCCACGAGCGGGTGCAGGGGAGCGAGGATCAGGCAGGTCGCCCCGAAGATCGTGTCGACGCGGGTAGTGAACACGCGGATGGTGTCACCGTCGCCTTCCAGCGTGAAATCGACCTCCGTCCCGGTCGATCGGCCGATCCAGTTGCGCTGCATGGTGAGCACGCGCTCAGGCCAGCCACCGGACAAGTCCGCCAGAGCAGTGAGCAGTTCGTCGGCGTATGCCGTGGTCTTGAAGAACCACTGGTCACGCTCCTGCTGCTCGACCTCCGTGCCCTCGTGCCGCCAGCAGCACCCGTCGAC
>JAJDWM010000720.1 GCA_022825595.1 Bryobacterales bacterium
CATCCGGACCTGGGGATGACTCGGCGTCGTGGATGGACGAATTTGCATCGTTTGGTCCCTCTCGAGGAAGGGCTTTGCGGTAGATGGTTCGTCTGAGTGTGAAAAACTGCTCAGCCGACCAGGCTCGAATAATCCGACAATCTCACGTCCGAATATTCCAAAATCTAACACGTGAACAACCCCGTTTCGGCGTTCCGCCGTAATACTCCGGAGAATGCTTGGCTTCGGACGGGCTCTCGCCGATCGAGATAGGCGTGGGGGGAGAAGCTTCACTAGGCCAAGGGGGCGCCACTCGGCGTAGGCGGAAGTAGTGGGCGCCGCCGTTAGCCAGTTCGTGGTTGAGCCGATATTCCTAGCGAGTGTGGGGCTGGCTTTGGCCGAGCGGGAACAGGTGATTCTGGAGTTGGCTGTGGCGGAAATCTGGTGCACCTTCCGCATCGAGCGGCTGTCCCACGAAGCTGAGGTGGCTAAGAGGCGCTGTTCCCAGCACGATCTTCAGAACAGGTTGGTGGTGGCAGCACTGGGGAAGGACTGGAACGAGGCCTTAGGGGTGCTGCCGAGGAAGTCTCGCCCGGTGAGCGATAGCCTGCTCAGGTCCAGAGGGGTGTTGGGGCAATGAGCGCAGCAGTGACAAAGCGGCATGACAGTCGTGATGGTGCCCGCGTGACAGCCTAGCAGCTCGCGGTGTGTTTCTGTGTTGAGTCGGCCGGACGGCAGCTGGGCGGGTCTGATGCGAGCCGGCGGATCGCCATCGGCGGCTTCGGTTCGGGTCAGCGGAACGATTCCCTGAGTCGCCCGAAGTGCTGCGTCGGGAATGACCCTTAATGATGGGCGCCGACTCGAGACCCGGTACGACGGTCGACGCCCCTACCGGGAATGGTGGACACGAAACACACGCGTAGAATCGCCCGGCTGGCGGATACCCTTCGGTGCGGCAATAGGGATGAAACGGGCTTCAGGCCGCCCGAGATCCCAAGATGGGCCACTTTCAAGTCGAGTGGCGAGAGAGAGGGCGTTGGCTTACGCGGTCGTAGAGGGACTGCGCATGCGCTTGGGCGAAGAAGCAAACGGACGAGTTCCGCGCGAGCTTAGCCGACTTCAAGGAACCGCCGGATCAGTCGCGAAAGAGCAGTAGTGCGAACTCTGCGAGATAGTCTCGCCAGACCGGCCAGCTGTGCCCTCCATCCGTCACTTTGTACATGTGAACGATGCCTGCCGAGTCCAGCGCAGCGGTGTAGACCTCATTGCGCTGGAGGAGGAAGTCGTCCCGCCCAATGGCGATCCATAGCAGCTCGAGCTCGGCGTTCGCCCTCTCGGCATCAGCAAGAAAGTCCTTCGCCACCGGATCGTCGGCTGGGTCGGGAGCGCCCGCCGAGAATGCGCCCACCCAAGCGAATCGGTCCAGGCTGCGCATGCCGCAGTGGAGCGACTGCCCACCGCCCATGGACAAACCCGCGATGGCGCGCTGCCTGCGGTCAGTCCTCGCGCGGTATAGCGACTCGACCAACGGGATAGCAGCCCCCAAGAGGTCGTCATGGAACGCCTCAGTGTTGCCTGACCTCAATCCCCGGCGCCCCCTGCTCCAGGGGATCGGGTGGCCATTGGGCATCACCACCAGCATCGGTACAGCCTTGCCGTCGGCGATCAGGTTGTCGAGAATGAGATTCGCCTTCCCGACCTCGCTCCACGTCGAATCGTTGTCTCCCGAGCCGTGCAGCAGGTACAGGACCGGGTAGTGCTGATCCGCATTCTCTTCGTAGCCCGGCGGCGTGTAGACGAAGAGCCGGCGGCTGTTGCCGCCCGACTCGGAGGCGTAGTAGTGGACGTGAAGCGAACCGTGCGGAACGTTTCGGAGGTCGTATGCCAGCGGAGTTGCAGACGGAACTTCGACGAGGCTGGCGTTCCCGCCGCTCCAGTGCTTGACGGCCGTGTTATGGGGATCCAAGATTCGGACCCCGTCCATCTGGAACGTGTAACTGTAGATCGCTGGCGGGACGGGCCCCACCGTCAGGGACCAGACCCCATCCTCGTTCTTGGTGAGCGCCTCGACTTCTCCAGCCCACGGGGCGTTCAGCACGATGGACCGGGCCTGCGGGGCTCGAACTCGAAATGTGATCCGGCCGTCGTCGCTCACAATGGGCGACTCCAGCCGAGCCTGGCGCGGCGGTTGTGCGAACAGGATGCCCGCAGCGATGGTCACGGCCACTATGCCAATCCCATGAGTGTGAGATAAGCGAATCGGACTAGACATCAGTACCCCCAATGCGGCTGCGGGCCGTCCCAAAGTGCGCCTAACCGCCTGTCGGTTGCGCTCACGAGCAACCGACGGCGCCGCGAGCGTACAAGGATAACAATGCAGCGAAGCGCGCATTGAGGATTCGGTTCGACGACTGCCAGAGCTGGGACCTCGTGGGTCTCCGTTCGGCGTCTTCCACTTGGCGGACCAATTGCGCTTGTCGAGACCGCTCGATTCGAAAGAGGCGTCATTCCGATCGTGCGCCGGAGCCGCCCGTGCGCTACTTCGTCGAGCGCTCCTATACCATCAGCCGCGACTGGACAGTCTCACCGTGATCCGCATGTCGCACGACGTCTGTAGGCTGGCCAGATAGCGGCTCGAAGTCCGGCTCTAGGGCGCTCCCTCGCCAACGTCCTTCCGCATCCAGAGGGGTCTGGAAGCTTGTCCGCTATTCCCTCCTCGCCGGGCACCGACCGTAGGTTCCTGCCCACGACCCTTCCTGCCGGCAACATCGCTGCGACCAACCCACAGAGCCTAATGCTCGTGCGCATCCGGCTGGCGACTCCACGGGTTAGAAGGCGCTATGGTGTTGGCTTGGCGTTGCGCGTGCCGTTTGCGCATATCGCCGTCCCGCAATGCCAAGTTGCCGGTCCGGATGCGGTCAATCGAATAGGAGCCTGAGTTGGGACCATGGTTGGTTCGTCAGTTGGCTCTGGACGGCACGGCAGTCGCAACGGGAAGACTGAGCAGGCAGAGTCCTGAGGGGGACCAATGAGCATACCGAGAGCAAGTTTCGCCACATGCTTGGCACTCGCCCTGTTATTTGGGTGCGTTAACTCCGACCAAAGTTCTGGCACCAGCGAGGATGGCCGACCCGCCCGCTCGATCGCGGCCGACGATTACTACGACAAGGTCCACGGAGCTTGGCTGGGTGCCGCAGTGGCGGGCGCCCTCGGAATGAGTGTTGAGGGAATGCACAAGAATGACCTCAAGCCCTACCTCACGGAGCTTGGCCAGTGGCCGCTGACCGAATACATCAAGAGGCTGCCGCCCCATCGCGATCCAGAGCGCAAGCAGTGGTTTACGGCCGAGGACTGGGGCCCCGCGGGTTTCGGCCCGGACGACGACACGCTGTATCAGGTTGCGAACCTGCTGCTGCTCGAGGAGAAGGGTCCGGAGATTACGAGTCAGGACATCGCCGACAAGTGGCTCGCATCGTTCTCGGTCTTCGAGGCCCAGAATTGCGGGCGAGCGGTCAGGGTCGCCGAGCGGCGCCTGAAGGAAGGCATCATGCCTCCGGAGTCAGGACAGCACGAGATGGGCGAGTTCATGGGCGGCCAGATGAAGGGGGAGTTCTGGGGCTACGTCCTTCCCGGCAATCCTGCCGAGGCGGCCCGATACGGGAGGCTCGACGCAGAAGTCGCATTCCATACCGACGGCATCTACGGCGAGATGTTTATGGCGGCCCTGACTGCCGAGGCGTTCTTCGAGTCCGACCCCGCCAAACTGCTCGAGGCGGGCCTCGCCGTGATTCCCGAAGACTGTGACTATGCCAAGTGCATCCGGGATGTGATCACGTGGCACCAGCAATGGCCGGACGATTGGGAGAAGGCGCACGAGCAGATCGACGCCAAGTGGGCGCCGGAGGGGGCCAAGAACCGCCGGGTCTTCCCCAACAACGCCGTGAACGCGCTCGCGCTGCTCTACGGGGATGGCGACTTCGACAAGACGATCACGATCGCCGTGATGGCGGGTTGGGACACCGACACCAATGCCGGCGATGTAGGACCGGTGATGGGCGTCGTGCTAGGGCCGGGAGCAATCTCCGCCAAGTGGACTGAGCCGATCGGAAACACATTCCGTTGTGACGTCAAGGGCGCTGAAGAATGGCAGATCGACGAACTAGCGCGCCGCACGGTGGCCGTCGGCGCCACGCTGACAGCCGCAAGGTCCGCAGGGTTGGTTGAGATCGTGGACCAGTAGGGACGTGGCCAGCACTGGGTTGGGCAGCGACATGGATCCGCCTGACGCACGCCCGCCGGTACGGGGCAGGACTTCTCGCTCGCCGGATTCGCTCTCAAGGCGGGGTTTTCTCAGCGGGGCCGCCGTGGCATCTGTTGTCGGCTGCACGGGCCGCGCTGGGTCCCGGCCCAACATACTGGTCGCGATTTCGGACGACCAGTCCTTCGCGCACACTGGGGCCACGGGCGACCCGGTGGTCCAGACGCCCGCGTTCGATCGAATTGCGGGGGAAGGAGTGCTGTTCTCTCACGCGTTCTGCAGCTCCCCTTCGTGCACGCCGTCGCGCGGGGCCATGCTCACGGGCCAAGACTGCTACCGACTCGAGGAGGGAGTGAATCTCTGGAGCTCGCTGCCGGCGAACTTCGGGACCTATCCGGACCTTCTGGAGGCCGCCGGCTACCACGTTGGATACACCCGCAAGGGATGGGGCCCGGGCAGCATCCAAGCCGGCGGTCGCTCGCGCAACCCCGCCGGCCCGAAGTACGAGGACTTCGGTGCGTTCTACGACGACCGTCCCGAGGGCGTGCCGTTTTGCTTCTGGTTTGGCAGTACGGATCCCCACCGAGCGTACGCCGAGGGCTCAGGCCTCGCTAGCGGGTTGCGTCTCGAGGACGTCAGAGTTCCCG
>JAJDWM010000165.1 GCA_022825595.1 Bryobacterales bacterium
GTGAAGAGCTGCCGCCCGACCGCCCGTTCCGCCGGCGTCAGCGGCTCCATTGGCTCCGGAAGGTCCGGCACGGGTTGGGAATCGCGCGCCATGAAGAACTTCGCGAGCTTGGACACCTGGCGATCCGAGAAGTAGAAGGTGGGCATGCGCGCCTCCAAGTACTGGCGCACGCCATTGCGGTTCGTGGCGGTCTCGCTGAGCGCGGGATTGTGCAGGAAGTTCGAGAGCCAGTCCGGCTGGACGCGCGCGCCTTGGGTGTAAAGCTGGGGCGGCAGCTGTTCGGCCCAGTCCGGATCGTCCGTATACCGCGGGATTGTCATGAAGGCCGAGACGTTGCCCGGGCGGATCTGGTGGCATCCGGTGCAGTTGTGCCGCGTGATGATCCACCAGCCTTCCTGAACGGCGGCGCGGTCGTCCTCGGGCTCGAAGCGGTACTGCTCTGGAAAGACCGTTTCAACGGCTCCCAGCAGGAACGTCGTCAGTGCAGTGATCTCATCTTGGCTCAGGTTGAAGTTCGGCATCCGCAGGCGCTCGAGGTGCTCGCGCTCCTTGCCCTCATCGAAGAAGGCCGGGTTCTCCAGCTTGCGCTCGAAGAATCCCTTGTGGCTGTGCCAGCCGTTCAGTTCGGCCTCGTGGGTCTTGAGGGCAAAGTCGAGACGATCGAGGGGTTTGCTTCCCTCTACGGTGAGGTCGGTGCCAATGCGCCCTTCCTCCTCCAGCCCGGAGATCTCGTGGCAGCCGGCGCAGCCGTAGTGGCGGATGACTGCAAGGCCAGCCTCGGCCATCTGCGGGTCGTCCATGTACGGGGCCGGCGGGTACTCCTGATCCGTGCGCTGCTGGCTCAGATACGCCGCGATGTCCCTAGCCTCGGTCTCGGTGAGCCGCAGGGAGGGCATGACGGGCCTTGGTCGCAGCTCGTCTGGAACGTCCGGATCCGGCGTCACCTCGGAGGGGTCATGGATCCAGCGGACCATGAAGTCGTAGTTCATCTTCTCGCCGACGCGGCTGAGGTTGGCGGCAAATGTTCCGCCTACGCGGCTGTCCCCCTCCCCGATCGAGTGGCAGCCCATGCACCCTCGCGTCTCGAAGAGCTCCTTGCCGCGGGTAGCATTTCCCATCGGGTGCGAGCGCAGATCCCCGTCTAGGGCGTTTTGCCAGAGATAGGCCGAGATCTGCTGGACTTCCTCATCCAACAGGCGGAAGACTGGCATCTTGGATCCGGGGCGGAATTCGTGGGGATTCTTGATCCACGCCGGAATCCACTCCTTCACGTCCTTGACCTTGATCTCCTTGAGACTGGGCCCGAACTTCTTGACCTCTTGGGCCAAATTGGCGCGTTCGACTCCCAGGTTGTGGACCTCCGCGTCAATGCGCGAATTGGTCAGGCGCAACTCTTCGGCCCGCGCGTAGTAGCGCTGGGCCGTCGCTCCGTCGGCGGACGTGTCGCCTAGCTCGATGCTTTCGCGCATTTCCTTGGCGTTGGCATCGCGCGTGGACTCCAGATTGCGCAGCTGCTGGACGATCGCCGTCAGTTCCTCGGACTCCGCGTCGAATCCCTCGAATCGGTGGCAGCCCCAGCAGCCCTTGTTCATGTACAGCTCCCGGCCGTGATTCAGGGTCTCGCCGCCCGGAGTGACGATCTCCTTGGCGTGGCACTGCTGGCAGCCTGCCTCGACATTCTCCGGGTAGTAAAGCGGCCAGAGCCAGAACTTATGCCGGCCGTGGCCCTTGGTGATGTTGCGGGTCGCGCGACCGTTCCCGTTGTGGCACGACGAGCAGCCGAAGGCCTCCGGGTCGTGGATGGCCAGCAGATCCGGCCTCGGATGGCTGCGGAACACAGGATAGAGCAGGTCTGTCGGCCCGATCTCAACTGGCTCGCGGATGCCCAAGTGACAGGACTCGCAGCGGTCCACCAGGTCGATGTCAAGCAAGTGGATCTGCTTGATGCCGATCTCGAAGTTTGCCATGTTGGACAGCAGCCCGTCGATCTGAGTGGCGCCAAGGCCCGGCAAGCGGTCGGCCATCAGTCCGTCCCGCTCAGCCCGAAGCTCATTGGCCCTCTCCAACAGTTCGAGGCGTTCGGCCTGCAGGGCAACGCGACGCTGCTGCATGCTCAGGAACTCCTGCTCAAGCTCCCCGAAGCGCATCTCACGCTCCTCGACGTCTCCGGACCCGTCCGCGAGAGGAAGATCTACCTCGACGATCCTCGCGCGGATCTCGTCAATCTCCTCGCGGATCTCGTCTTTCTCGCCGTCATCTTCCGACACTTCGATCTGGTACCTGAGGGCGTCGATCTCGCTGCGCAGGACTTGAAAGGCGTTGCGGGCAGCCGTCATGCGGGGCACGACGCCGATTCCCGAGATTCGGTCGATCTCCTGTATCCGACCGGTGACCTGCTGCTCGGCGTCGGTCAGTTGGCGATTCAGCTCCTGATACTCCGCCGACTGGCGTATGGCCTGCTCCTTGGCCGCCTGCTGCGGCCGCAGTTCCGTGAGGAAGCGCGTGTAATAGGCGCGGAAGCGGGCCTGGTAGTCCTTGTACGGACGCATCACCTCCACTTCGTCGTAGACCGCCCACACCAGCGACGCCGTGAGTAGCAGCATCGAGACCAGCAGGTGGACGCTGTAGGACTTGGTGGTGATCGGATCCGGCTGGACTTTTCTCTGGTCTGGCATGTGAATCCCTATCTGCTTCCTCGGAGGCCTCCGGCGACCGGCACCCCTAGACGTTGAACCAAGGCGTCACCCAGACGTACTTGATGCGGAATAGCAGGCGCGCCAGTATCTTGACCGGCAGGGCCAGCATGATGATCAGCAGCGCCTGAAGGATCGCGTACTGCAGCAGCGACATGCGCCCAAGGATTCTTCGGGTGAACTCGGTGGCGACGATGAGGCGGTGGCAGGCGTACCCGGCGACGGTCACGAAGCCGCCTACGACTAAGCCGCCGAAGATTCCGATCCAGGGCTGGGACGTGATTCCGATGATCTCGTGCAGGTCACGGTTGATCTCGAAGATAAGTCGGTTGTGGTCCCAGGTCATGCCGGGCCAGAACCACATCCAGCCCGGGCCGCGGATGAGAGTACCGATGACGATCATGGAGCACCACAGGATGATGAACCCGAAGATGAACGTCCAGATTGCAAACTTCCTCTGCTTGTAGGTGTAGTAGCCGTTGCCCAGCGGGTTCTCGTCGATGTAGGGGATGACGATCAGACCGATGATGATCAGAGTTGGCATCACGACCCCCGCGATCCAAGGGTCGAAATAGACCAGCATCTCCTGAAGGCCGAGAAAATACCAAGGGGCCTTCGAGGGGTTCATCGTGAGCGAAGGATTGGCTGGCTCCTCCAGCGGCGCGTCCAGCGTGATGGACCAGACCATGAGGATGAACGTCACGATCACCACGGCCAAGAACTCCATGCGCAGCAAATACGGCCAAACGGGCAGTTCGCGGGCCCAGCCCTTCTGGAACGGCTGGGTCTTGCGGTGATGCGCCCTTGCCAGCTTCGGGTCGCCCTCGAGCTTCTCGAGTAACCGATCGTTTGCGAACCCCTGCCTGAGCCCGAACCAGGTGAAGAAAGGAATGATGAAGATCATCCCGACGATCGGAATGTTGTCGGGCAGCGAGATGATGGTCCAGAGTTGGTGCCAGTCCATGGTGAACGTTCCTTCCGGCCGACGCCCTATCTGCGCAAGGGCTTGATCTCACTCTCCAGCATGATCCGGTTGGGCCCGGAGATCCCGCCGTCCTTGCGCACCCTCCAGAAGTGGACGATCATGAACGTCGCGGCAAATCCCGGTATTGCGATGCAGTGCCAGATATACGCCCGCAGGAGCGCATTCGCATCGACGATGGACCCGCCCAGAAGCGCGAAGCGCACGTCATTGAAAGGGGTCATGCCGAACTGCGGGCCGAACGGCCCCTCGTGCCCCAGCATCGGTGTCGCTCGGGCCATGTTGGTTCCCACCGTGACCGCCCAGAAGCCCAGCTGGTCGTCCGGCAGGAGGTACCCGGTGAACGACAACAGCAGCGTCAGCACCAGCAGGATCACGCCCACGGACCAGTTGAACTGCCGGGGCTTCTTGTAGGAGCCCGTCAGGAAGACGCGGAACATGTGCAGCTGAACCGTGAGCACCATGGCATGGGCCGCCCAGCGGTGCATGTTGCGCAGCAGCTTGCCGAAGGGCACGTCATGCTCCAGATAGAGGATGTCGCGGAAGGCCTGCACCTTGGTCGGGTGGTAGTAGAACATCAGCAGAACGCCAGTCCACGTCAGCACCCAGAAGAGGTAGAAGCTGATGCCGCCCATGCCCCAGGTGAAGCTGAATCGCACGGCGTCGCGGTTGACCCGTGCGGGATGGAGGTGCAGGAAGACATTGCTCAGCACACCCAGCGTGCGGCTCCGCGCAGTTTGGTCGTGCTTGACCCGGAAGATGGACTTGTAGACCTCAGTCTTCGTAGGTTGCTTGATGGCGTTAAGGTCCATCAGAGCCTTCTGTTTGATCTCCTGCGGATCGACCGTGACGCCCAGCAGCTGGCGACTGCCGTTGCTGCCGTTGGTGGCCAAGGGCGCGGACTTGGCTGCGGCCTTCTTGGAAGCTTCCATGCTGGTGTGTACCTCTCGTCCTCAGACCTGGATGAAGCTGCCCGGGGAGTCGAACTGTGTCGGCTGGCCCTTCTCCTCTCGGTACAGCACGCTCGTGTCAACGACGATGCGGCCCTGCGGGTCGAGCGCGACGTAGGCCCGGTCCATCGGTCGAGGGGCGGGCCCCTCGTAGTTGCGGCCCTCTGGATCGTAGCCGCTGCCGTGGCACGGGCACTTGAACTTCGCCTCGCTCAGCTTCCAGTCCGGAGTGCACCCAAGGTGGGTGCAGCTGGCGAAGATCACGAATAGCCGGTCCGTCGTGCGCACGACCCAGATGCGGTTGCTCTTCTGGAATCGCGTGTCAACGCCGATCGCAAAGTCCGTGGTAAGGCCGATGCGGAACTGAGTGCGCGGCTCGAAGATCGTGCGCGGGAAGAAGAACCGCAGGAACATCAGGAAATTGGCGGTCAGGAAGCCGCCGGTCAGCAGGCCGACCAGTCGGCGCCGGGACTGAATCTTGACCTGTTCCTCCCTGTCCTCAGCACGGAGGGCAGCCTTGATGCGTTCAATCAGTGATCCGCCCGACACTGCGCCACCCTTTTTTGATGCTGCCATGCCTAATCCTCCGGATGGGCACCGCCACAACTGCGGCCGCCCGATCCCCGCTCCCCATTGTAGAGAACCCGGGAGCCCCGCTTCAATCTGCCACTTTGCCGGCCGATCACCGCTGGGCGGACGCTTTCCGAGCGGCCTCCAGCACCGTCCGGGCCCGCTCCAGATCCTCCGGCGTGTCAATGCTGACGCCGACATGATCGCGGGTCTCCACCACCGCGATGCGATGGCCCCGTTCGAGGGCGCGAAGCTGTTCCAGTCCCTCGGCCTGTTCCAGCGATCCTGGCGGCATTCGGCTGAAGGCGAGGAGGAAGCTCCGGCGGTAGGCGTAAATCCCGATGTGCTCCCAGGCCCGAACGACGGCTTCGCGGTGGGGGCACGGGATCGGACTGCGCGAGAAGTACAGAGCCATTCCGGCGTCGTCCGTGACCACCTTCACGACATTGGGATCCTCGAACGTGCCCCGGTGGTCGATCCCCTTGCAGAGTGTCGCCATGTCCGGTCCCCCGACGCCGATTAGGGGGTCCACGACCTGTTCGAGGACCGACGGGTTCACGAAGGGCTCGTCTCCTTGAATGTTCACGATCACTTCGCAGGCTGTGCGGCCAGCCACTTCGGCAACCCGGTCGGTCCCGGAAACGTGCGCCGACGAGGTGAGGACTACGTCGCCGCCGAAAGCGCGGACTGCCGCCCGGATGCGGTCGTCGTCCGTGGCGACGACCACACGGTCGAGCCGCGGGCAGGAGATGGCTCCTTCATAGACCCGCTGCAGAACCGGCTTTCCGCCGAGGTCGGCGAGGAGCTTACCCGGAAAGCGCCGGGCTGCGTACCGCGCCGGGATAACTCCTAGGACACTTTGGGGCAAAGGGTCTCAGTCTAATGCACGCCGGGAAGCCGACGATCCGAGCAACACAGCGGCGCACTGCGGCGGATCTTGGGCAAGACCTTACCAACGGGAGGCAGCGTTGAATGCGAAGTCCCTCCTGCCTTCCATGCTTTGGGCGCCTCGATTGCGCACGCGACCAGAGAAGTCTAGGATCGCGTCGCGCGCGGCGCTTGCCGAGCCTCCCAGACAGCAGGCATGCAACTGTTCGACCGAGGCGTGGAGGGAGATGTCGAATCAGTGGCAGGGGATCGTCGTCCAACCAAGGAAGAACGGCTGCACGGGCAGGATCTTCTCCCACTTGACGCACTCGTGCTGGGTGTCGATCCTGCCCCGGTCTGCGACCTGAGCAACGTGGATCCGGTTCGGGCGCGGTAGCGCGTTCCATTCA
>JAJDWM010000039.1 GCA_022825595.1 Bryobacterales bacterium
GCTTGCCCCTACCGTGGCCCGCAGATCTCTCGTAGCGCAGCAGGATTGGGGCTTCGCCGGCATCCGCCGCCTGCAGCCGGGCGACCATCTTTCGCGCGTGCATCGGATCCACCCGCGAATCAGAGTCAGCGGTGTAGATCAGCGTTGCCGGATAGGTGATCCCTTCCCCGACGTTGTGGTACGGCGAGTAGGCTCGGAGCCACTGGAAGTCCTCGGCGTTCTCGGCTGTCCCGTACTCGGAGACCCACAGCTTCGCCATGCGGAACTGGTCGTATCGCAGCATGTCCAGCAGCGGAACGCCAGAAACCGCAGCCCTCCACAAGTCAGGCCGCTGCGTCAGCGCCGCCCCCACCAACAGTCCCCCGTTGCTCCGGCCGTGGATGACGAGCCGATCGGCGTCAACGATAGCCTCCGCCTTCAGGTACTCCCCGGCCGCGATGAAATCGTCGAACACGTTCTGCTTGTTTGCAAGCATCCCGGCCCTGTGCCACTCCTCGCCGTACTCGCTGCCTCCGCGGAGGTTTGCAATCGCGAGCACATGGCCAGCCTCGATCCAGGGAAAGATCCACGTCGAGTAGCTGGGCGTCAGGGCGATGTTGAATCCTCCGTAGCCGTACAGCATTCCTGGCACTGTTCCATCGGCCGGAGTTCCGGTCTTCGCGATGACGAACATCGGGACACGAGTGCCATCCGTGCTCTCGTAGAACACCTGCCGGACTTCGAAGTCGTCCACCTGGACCGGCGAAGAGACGGCCTGCCATGCCTCCGGCTGCGTTCCGCCTGCCTCGATGCGGAAAATGGTGGGTGCCTGCACGAATGTGCTGAAGGAGAAGAACGCTTCATCGCTAGTCTGCTTGGAGGTGAAACCTGCTACCGTCCCAAGGCCCGGGAGCTGGATCTGCCGCTCGTCGCTGCCGTCGAGCGCGTAGGAATGCAGTTCCGAATGGGCGTCGCGCATGCGTCCGACAAACAGCCGATCGTCGGCTACGCTGGCAAACTCTATGACCGCATCGCCTTCCGGGATCACCGTCGTCCAATTGGCGCGTTCCGGCCGTCGGAGGTCCACCGCAACAACTCGGTAGCGGGGGGCTTCGGAGTTGGTCAGAAGGTATAGGGTGTCGCCAACGATCTCCCCGAAGTAGCTCGACTCGCCGTCCTCAGCGATGGTAGTTTGTCTTCCACTGGCCACATCTCTTACGTAAATGTGATTTCGGCCCCAGCCGAGGAATGTGTCGAGCAGCAGGTAGCGCTCATCGTCGCTCAGCATGCCGTCAGGGATGTGGGCCTTCTCAAGTCCGGCGCCGAACACCTCAGGGTCATCCTCGAACGAGCGGCCAAGCTCATGCAGGTAGACGCGACGGTTGTAGAGTTCCTCGCCGGGCCCTATGGACTTTACGTCCACCGGGCGTGAGTAGTAGAATCCGGAGCCGTCACGAAGCCACTGAGGATTCGCGAAGCGAACCTTGGGAAACACATCGTCGAGCGTGCGACCCGTGTCGATCTCCAAGATGTACATCGTGCTGGTCTCGGTACCTTCAGTCGACTTGCCGTAGGCCAGCATCTTGCCGTCCTTCGAGGGAACGTACCAGTCCACCGTCGTGGTCCCGTCGCTGCTCATTCCGTTCGGATCGAGCAGCGCAACGTCCTCACCGTGCAGCCCTTCCCGCATGTACACAACGGGCTGGTCCTGACCGCCGTCGCGCCTCGAGTAGAAGTACCGTCCGCCCGCTTCATCTGGCGTCGAGATCGAACCCGAGGCGAGTATCTCCGCCATACGATCGCGGATTGCCCGCCGGTGCTGCAGCCCGTCCAAGTAGTCTCGGGTGTACCTGGCCTGAGCGTCGATCCAGGCCTGACTCTCCGCGGATTCCCCGTCTTCGAGCCAGCGGTAAGGATCTTCAACCGTGACTCCGTGGAACTCTTCCCGGACGACTCTCACCTCTGACTCCGGCGGGGGCCCGAGCGACGGTCCCCCACAGCCCAGCACGAAGGCCAAGCACGACAGGACAGCAATTCCAGCACGGATCCTCGACACCATCTGCCTATCGTATCCCCGAGGTCGGCACCTACGCGCCGAGCGGTCCGGAATCGTTGCGAAAGGCTCGTGGCCCTAAGGGCACGCTCACTGCCAACGAGGCCGGGGCGCGCCCTTTGAGGCCGCGCTCCTCCCGGAGGGAATGCGCGCCCCGCTCGCGGGCATGGTTGCCAAAGCGGTCCCCAACTTCCGGCGCGCCGAAGCGGAGGCTGAGTCCGACGGTGGCAGCGGCGATACCTCATGTGGGTCGCTGCGCAAGTCGAACAACTGGCCGTCGGCATACAGCTTGTAGCGCTTGTCCCGCACGTAGGCAACCTCCGGATGCCGGTAAGGATTGTCGAATTCGGCGGCAAACGGACGCGGAAAGTAGTAGGTGTAGTGCCATTCGCGTGGGTTGCCGGGACCGCCCCGCAAACGATCCCAGAAGCTGATGCCGTCCAAGGCGACTCCGTCCGGGATTGCCAGTCCGGCGGCTTCCGCGACCGTCGGCAGGAAGTCGGCGAAGTCGATGAGGTCGTCGATCACCCGGCCTCCTCGAATCGCGCCCGGGGCGCTGACGATGAGCGGCACATGCGTTCCGGCGTCCGTGAGTGCTCCTTTGTCACCCCGGATCGTCGTGCCGCCGAAGCTCGAATCGATCCGGTGGTGCGTGCCGTTGTCGGAAGTGAATATGAACACCGTGCTGCGCACCAGTCCGAGAGCCTCGAGGGCATCGTGGAATCGACCGGCTATGTAGTCGGCGTACGCGACCATGTCTTCGAAGTTGCGCTGCTCGTCCTCGGATTCCCTCTTCTTCGAGTGGGGAGTCGGCAGGAACGGCGAGTGCACGAGCGCCATCGGGTAGTAGGCGAAGAACGGTCGATCCCGATTCGCTGAGATGAAATCGAGCAGGAAGTCAGTGAAGATGTCTGGCCCGTACTGGTCCTCGCGGACCTCGAGGATTTCGCCGTCGCACTCGATCGAAGGATTCCAGTAGCGCCTGCCCTCGGTGTTTCCCGTGTTCCAAAGGCAATAGGTGTCGAACCCGTCACCCGGAGGTACTCCCGGAGCGTTCTGGCCTCCTTGCAGCTGCCACTTCCCGGCTACCGCGGTGGCATAGCCGGCATCGCGGAAGAGTTCCGTAATCGTGTACTGGTCCGGCAGCAGAGACCCGAAATCGGCGTAGTTGCGGACATTGCTCATACCGGTCATCAGGGCAACACGGCTCGGAGTGCAGAGCGGCGTGGAGTAGCAGTTGGTGAAGCGCACGCCTCCATCCGCCAAGCGATTCAGGCGAGGCGTCGAGTACTGCCGGCTCCCGTAGGCACCGAAGCACTCGTATCCCACGTCGTCGGCCATCAGCAACACAACGTTCGGCCGCCGTTCGGAAGCATCCGCACCGGCCAAGGAGATTCCGAGCAGGCATACAGCGATCGCGTGGCGCATGAATTGCCGAGTATATCGCCGACCTTGCCCGCGTCTACTGCTGGGGTTCCGGATCATCTTCCGGGAGCGGCTCGAGATCATCGACCCCCTCAAATGTGATGGTGGCTTCGGCGGTGAACTTCCGGTACAGGCGGAACTCCAGGTCATTGCGAGTGAGAAGGCGACCGGTCCTCACGAAGGCTTGCGCCTTGAGCGGCAGCAGGAAGTCCTGGCCGCTGAGATCGATGAAATCAAAGTCCAACCGGGATCGTGCCTGGTTCATGGGAAAGTCGCTTGGCAGTTCCTTGGCCTCCATCACGATTCGCAGGACGCGACCAGATTCCTTGCCGATGTACACGAGCCCGGTGAACCCCGACCGGATCGTCCGGGACCGCTCGCCGCTGTTGCCGATGCTCGTGAGCGTCCAGCTTGAGCGATGCTTGGGCACTTCAACGTGGAATACGTACACCGGGTGCCCGCGGAGCAGCGAGTGGCGGGCCCACCGGAACTCCGCATCGGTGGAACGGTCGAACAGGCTGGCCAGGATCGTGCCGAATTCCCCCGTGCTAGTCGTGCCGCCGAGCTCCGAGAAGTTCTTGCCCGTCAATCTGCCGTCGACGCTGAGATTCTCGTAGTCCTCCTTGCCCTCGATGTAGCTCACTCGCGTCTTGATCTCGTCGAGTTTGAGCCAGTCGATCTCCGTGCCGGTAGGGTCGAAGAAGCGCCTGGTGATCTGGAGACAGACATAGTTCGGCAAGTCCTCCGTGTACGCTTCTGCCAAACTGCGTGCGTGCTCTACGATCTGCCGCTGCTCTTCTCCGGAGGGCGGGGGCGGCTGGGTCGGCGCGACTTTCTTGGCGGCTGGCTCGACTGTCGGAGGCGGCAAGCCCCTAGTGGTCTCCTGAAGAGCTTCAATCGCCTTCAGCGAGCGAGGGCCAATGCCCCAGCCCACAAACTCTTCGATCATCCGGTCGGAGATGGAGAAGCGGACCACTTGCCGCTTGAGATACGCGGCGACATCCTTGTCCTTGAGGCGCTGGTCCACCGACGATCGGATGAACTGGCGGAGCTGGCTGTATGTCAGGCCGGTCTGCGCGGCCAAGGCTGTCGTTAGGAGAGCCGACAGCAACAGCCGCATCACCAGCGCCATGGGCTCATTCTAGCCCTGCGAAACCATTCTGCGGCCCCCTTGCGACGCCCAGACTGGTCTGTATGGCCTGACATGTCTCATACAGAGTGCCAACGGTTGGACCAGTTCCGGGCCAATGCCAGGCTTGTTCGACACGGAGGCTGGCCTGTGCGCCACCAGCGTCGCGCCGCGAGACCGAACGGGCCAGCGCAGCCCACGTTCCGGTATGGAAGATCGCCGGTGGCCGGATGTTCAGTGGAATCGAGTGTCCCAAACTGCGATCGCAAGTCGCATCCGAGGCGGCGCGGGTCGCTTCGGCCGACAGAGAGCAGCCGGACCGCCGGTGCCATCCTCTCGGGCTGCGAGGGCCGGTCTGACCCGAAGGGAGAGCTATTTGAGGTGCCACCGTCCCGAGTCCCGGCTGGAGTGTAGGGGTCACGGGTATGCAGGCAGTGCCACAGTCAGCCCCGCAGGTAGCCTCCACGGTGCTCGAGGTCATGCGAGACCTCGCTGCTAGATTGGAATCCGAGGCGGAGCAGCGTGCAATATGAAATCAAAGGAGACAACTTGGAGGTCGTGCGGATCATTCTCGCTCCCGGGGATCAGATCTACGCCGAGGCCGGAAAGATGGTCTACAAGACTCCCGAGGTCGAGTGGCGCACCGCTATGCGCGGCAAGGGTTTGGCCGGAAAGCTCATCGGCGGGCTCAAGAGCAAGCTAACCGGGGAATCGCTGTTCTTTACCCACTTCACCTGCCAAGCCGAATCCGGGGAGGTTGGTTTCG
>JAJDWM010000522.1 GCA_022825595.1 Bryobacterales bacterium
GTTCATGGAGGAAGGAATGGCTACGGACCTGAAGGTCAGCGTAAGGAGACAGATCGATCAACTGAAGAAGGAACTGGCCGCGGCCACAGAGCAAATCGCCGCGTTACAGGATGAGATCAAAAGGCACGAATTGATCTACGACATGCTCGATCGCGGTAACACCCGCAAACGATTCCGGGGGGGTCGTCCTGCGGCTGGGCCACTAAAGCGGGGGCCTCGCGGCGCGATGATCGACTGGAATGCTGTTTTCGCGACTCTACCGGACCAGTTCACTCTGGATATCATGGTCGCCCATGAGACGGCCAGCGTGAAGTCTCGCGGCTACCTCAGGCAGGTGGTCGTACGCTGGTCGAAGGAGGGTCGGATCAAGCGTACCGGCCGGGGCACCTACGAGAAATCAAACGAAAGTGAAAGAGACGAGGGGCGGGGCCGAACCCCTGCGACGCGCAACTGGACGGGCACGCGCTGATCGACGCCCTTGTTGTATTCGAACCGCTTCCGATTCGCTTGCAGCGAGAGTGGAGCCCGGCAGAAAAACAATATTTGCTAACAGTTAGCTGGTTTCAATCCATAGGTGTCCAATAACCGGGGCCAACAAGCGCAAGCCGCATGAGGGCGGGTCCTGTAGCCGAAGGGAGTAAAGGTTTGATGGGGCCACCAAGCCTAGATACCATCCTGAAATGACAAAAGCCGAGGACCAGTAAAGGACTCGGCTCCCTGACCCGTAGGGTCATAGGCCGCCAGACGATACGGTAGTTCTACGGGCCGAACGAAGATGAGGTTAGCGGGCTTCTTCGAGCGCGACCAGATCACCGGGGCCCTCGGAGGGAAGAGAGCAACGCGGTGACGGCGCAGGCGCCCGAGACGGAGTGGATGCTGCGGAGGACGCTGAAGGAGTGGGCTGAAAGGAGAGCAGACATGGCAAAGGCGTTGAAGAAGATTGCGGATAATTTGGTGAGAAAAGCGTTGACCGAATTGCCGCGGCCCCTGACGGAGGACGTGATTGACGACGTGCTCTCGGTTATCGAGAAGTCCATTCACGTGAAGCAGTACAGAGACCTGTGTAAGCACTTCGGAAAGAAGACTGTCAATCAGCAGATAGGTCGGGCAGTCAAGGACGCTCTCACACCAGAAGTTGTGGATCGCGTGAAGTCGGAGAAAAACACGCTCTCCAAGACGTACTCGAAGTTGAAGTTTGAGAGATGAATTGACAGAGGTACTGCTGACCGGGCAGCGACCGCAGCCTCGATCCTTCAGGACTTCACTGGCCGGGTGTTTTAGTTGTTTCCTTCTCGTGGGTTCGTCTGGCTGAGCTTCAGCAGCTCATTGTCTTTCGGCGGCTGGCACATTCTAGCCTAGTGCATTCCCGTTCGGCGTAGCAATCAGGCACCAGTCCATGGGTAAATCACGTCGATGCCGATGTCCGAGAAATCCCCCAACGTTCCGGTGCGCCACCGCCATGCCGCGGGAGCGGGCGAGGTCAACGTCCTCCGCGAGTCCTTGAAGGAATCCGGTTTTCCCCATGGTGTAAACCACAAACCCTGCGGGGTATTCCATTGGACAGCCTCCGCATGTCCCGGTGCTGCATGCGGTCATGGAAAAGTTGCTGGCGCACGGAGCAACTAATGCGAAGCTTGCGACGCCGATATGCGCCGGGACTTTAGCGACGCCACAAACGCCACCACGACCACCGCCCTGGTGCCCGCACCGCGCGATTGAGGAATTCTTCGGTAAGCTTCCGGTTTAGCGCGATCTGCCCGGAGGCACTGGCCGTATCGTCGAGGAGCCAGTCCGGGATGTCTGCCCGCATGCGGGCGAACTCAATAGGTGAAACCGCCACGGTTATGCGATCGCCCGTCACTGTCCAGCACTGTTCCGGCGGTCGGCGCTCCGCGCTGTAACGTTCCTCTCCAAGGAGGCTGTCGAGCACCCGACGTGGGCGCTCGAACGCACGCTTCTGGTATTCCGCCAGCGTCATGGGTTGGCACCATCCGGGGAGAACGGTGCCAGCCGGTGCATGTTCAGCGAAGATCTCGCATAGAGTGGTCGACGACAGCAGCAACGCGTCCGTGCCTTCACCGGCGTCGGATGAGCCGGCCACTTCGGCATCCAGCCGCGGGAGGATTTCAGCCAGGTAGTGCCGGTACAGCGCCGTGCTGATCCGGTCCCGAATCGCAGCCACCGACTGCTGCAGGCGTCGCCTGGCCACCGTGTCGTCCCCTGGAAGTGAGGTGCGCGTGTAGACCATCAGGCAGCGCTTGACGATCTCGGCCTTGAAACTCCGCGCATCGGCATTCATGGAGAGTGCGAAGCAGGGGGATTCCGGGAAGGCAATCGACTCGTCTTTCACGATTTCATCCGCGTACCGGTTGAACCGGTCACGGGTGACGTCATCGAACACCACGGGAAAGCGCTTGTACGCATCCTGAAGGCCGCGCAGCTTCCCGGGCGTGAAGTCCTGAGTGTCGACGATGCGCGGGTGCGTGAACATCGACGTCATGAGGGTCTCGATCAGGCTGGTCTTGCCGCAGTTGCTCGACCCGTACAGTAAGGCAAACATCGGCTGGTCGAAGCTGAAAGCGTTGCGTCGCAGCGCGGCGTTGCGCAGATCGCACATCAGCGGCGCGAAGTAGAACCAGCACATGAAGGTGAAGTAGTCGCGCTGCAGGCGCTCCACGTCGCCCACGAAGCCGCGCTCGTAGTTCGCGAAGAACGCCAGCCAACCTTCGATATCGCCACGCACCTCGGCCTTGTCGGCCGTAAGGCGCCACGGCTCTCCATTCAGCGTCAAGCCATCCCGGCTTCGCGACAGGTACAGGGTCGGCGCGGCCTCCGCCTGACGGGAACGCACCACTTGGACGATCTCTTTGACAATGCGTGGCGTGAGCCGCAAGTGGCCGGTCCGATCAGGTTTCGACACGCCCGCCATCCCACGGCGGATGGCGGGGCGGATCGCCTCCATCCGCGTGACCAGTGCGGGATGCGGAATACCGCCTTCCTCCGCATCCAAAGCCGGCACGTACAGCGTAGTGCCATTGGGACTCTCTTCCGCCTCGACCAGCGTTGGCGTCCGCTCGATGCGGATTTTCTCCACAGGCGGAGGACTGTCGGTCACGGGTAATCGGCTGGTGGACGCATCGCGCACCGCCTCGTACTGGGATGCGTAGTGCTCCCACGCCATTTCGTCGTCATCGAAGACGATCAGGGTTTCCGCCTGACGCCCGGAGAACGCGCGTTCCGAGAGGTTGGCGGAGCCGGCGATCACGCGGCGCTTGACGTTGGAACTGGCGGCGCATTCAGCGTCCGCCTTCGTATCCGAGAGGAGATAGATCTTTGCGTGGGCAATGGTGTCCTTGACCACGAAAAACCGGACCGTGCCCTCTTCGATACAATCATACAGTCGTCTTCGCCGGGTATCACCGATGTCCTTACGCCGAAAAAGACGCCCTTCCAGTTCATCCCGCACCACCGCTTGGAAGGCCAGGATGTCCTCCGCCTCGGGCGGCAGGATGCCCGGGTGGCCGAAGACGCACTCGAAGTCGTCGAAGTCATGCTCCGCCAGTAGCGCCGCTACCATCGGCATGCTCGAGCTGTAAGTGAGGCCTCGGAACGTGTCGAAGCCAGCGAAATAGTTGGCCCCGAACATCGCCACCGATTCCGCTCGGGCATGGACAACACTCAGCGTCTCCCGTCGCGTGACGGATTCGGGGTCATCAAGTAGCAGCCGCGGCTGATCGGCCATTACAGTCTCCCTCGGTCCCTCGCCTCTTGTGAAGAGTCTGCCCCAGCGGATACGGCCCGACAGTCGCCCATGATCGCGGGTGGCGCTGAACGGAACCAGAGTGGCGTGTCGCCAAGAACCTCGACGAGACGCCCTACTCGCATGGAGTCCAACGACCATAGCACGCGCCAGGGCGCTCCGTCACGAACCCGTCGCGACGACGTTCCACGACGGGTGAAGTCAGGCCACTATCCCACAACGCAAACCCCGAAGAGCACCACTGCGCCTGACAAGAAGACCTCCCTCACGAACATGCCGTAATTCGTGAACCCACCAGACTGAATAAAGGAAGCGTCGATCAAGGCCGCAGAAGACGTGATGAAATCCCTTTTGGGACATCGACGAAGGGGAAAGCGGAGTAGATAATTCAACGAAATTCGACGCCCTCAAGGGCGCACCGAGGGACAAACTCTGACCTCTGCCGCATTGGAGCGTTAGTCGTTGTCGATGGCCTCCGGGCTGTCGGTCCTGGGACCTGCGACCCATGAAGGGTCCGGCACAGACGTAGCGGATATCATGGATTGAGCCATAAGTGTCATCGAAAAAAACAGGATACCTATGAGCAGCATCGCGAGCCCGTTCCTCAGGGACTGGTGGGCTGTTTCGTTCCGAACGAACAAAGTCTACGACGGCTCGTCCGTGTCCCAATTGACCGACTCCAACACCTACTGATCCTGAGCCGTTTCACAACGCCGTTGCTCCGTCGAGCTTTGGACGGCGACCCCACAACACAAGACTGCGGCCAACAAACCCGCCCGACATGCTCCCCTTGAATGTCCTCACCTAGAGGTTAGTGTTTAACCGGAAAGGGAGAGGACACCAGCATGTTTCGCCAAAAGGGTCATTCTTTGAGCCGTTCTAACAACACCTTCGGGTCGTGAATTCCCGAGCGATAGATTTCACGGGCACGGCCGAGCGCGGAAGCTACCTCAGGTCCCGGACCGATTCCGAGGAACTTCATGACGTCCCTGCCATCAATCGGCAGTAGCTGGGTCGCATGTTCCAAAAGATCTCGCTCGATCATTCGGATCATGTAGCCTTCTGGATCATCTCGGTCAGGAAGGCTCTTCAGAAACGTCTGCCACGTTGCAAGCCGAGATGCCGAGAACTTCTTGGAATCGACATTAATGCCGAGTCGGATGGCAGCATCGCCCACGACGCTGTGTACCTTATGGGCTGGCCACGTTCGGTCTATGCGACGACGAAGGTCAGCAGTTGCCGATTCTCCGTCGTCAGCACTACACAGCACGTTTGTCAGGGCGCCTTTAGAATGAACCACAATCATGCCGACTTCGGCGCAGAGCGCGAGAACACAACTCCGCCACGCGTCCGACCCATCGGGCGGGCACGCCCCACACGTCTTCAGAAACCAACGTTGAACGTTTCGCGAGATTGAAATGTCGTGAGTTCTTTCGAAGCCAAGGTTATGAAAACTCCAGGTTCGCAGATCGTGTATGAGGTCGCGGGCTTCTCTAAGATCTGCAGACCGTTCTGGCGCTCCATCAGTTAGTTCAAGCAAGTATGGAATCGTTACCCTTCCAGCCTCGAATACTAGGGCATAGCTCCAAGCCACCAATCGTAAGAATGACGCCTCGTCGTCATCACCTGCGGGAGGCCGAACAGTAATCTCACCGACGGCATCCTCCCCAACGAAGCTGCGCAGGGAGTTCCGCAGGTCTGTGACAGCCGCATTTAGAGCCGCAAACGTCATCTGCGTGGCGTGATCGGGTCTGCGATCGGTCCGATAAAATTAAAGGCAATCGCGAAACCCTTAACAGAACGGCCGTAAGCGACCTCTTCTTGAGGAAACTCCCTACTCAAAAGGTGGACTGTTTGTTTGAAGTCCTCCACCCGAACTACCCAACGGCCTTCCGATAGTTCCCGCTCCACCCGTCCTCGAAAGGCGCGCACTTCCCCGGCCGCATCAGTGATATGATGGCGTTTAATGACACGACTGGCATCCTTGAACTCGGTGTCTCGACTAATTTCCCGGAACAAGTGAATCCCGCCTTGTTCGTCTCCGATTATCCACGTCAGGACAGCCTCCAGGTACCGCGTCACCGGACGGACTGCGTCGCCAGACGCTTGGTTCAAAGATTGCGTGACTGCAAGAAGTGCTCGTCTCGTCGCTTCTTCCGCTGGCAACGGCTGCCTCTCTCCTCGGAGTGGCCGCCGACCCACAGCGGCGATCCACTCACATTCAAGAAGTAACGACAAACACCGAGCGTCATGTTCAATGTTGTCGAAACGCGAGCGCAAGAAGTCAGCTGCGCGCCTCGCCCGGGAGCGATCATCAGGTCCGTAGACCTCGGTACCGTCTTGATTGAACACGGGCGCAATTTCTCGAGCACGCAAGAGGTATCCTGCGGTCGAACCACTTGTCTCCAGCGCTTCGTACGCGTCTTCGGCGAGTCTCCGATCTTTTAGAACACCCCCGACTTTCATCTGGCGCTTCTCGAAATCTTCGCGTTGTTTCGGCGATAACGTCTTGGGATCAACCTGATCAAGGGTGGTATAGATGTCGGCTTCGATTTCTGCCTTCTGCACATCCGTGAACTCCACGACCTCCAGCAGGTCCGCTGGAGTCCATAGGCCGACGTCGAACGGGAAATAATTGTCTGTCACGCTTACCGCCTGGCGGATAGCAGTCCGCGCAGCCTCATATGATGCCCATATTTCCGGCGCGGAAGCATGCCGTCGTGCGCGATCATTGGCAATAAACCCGTAGAGCGAGGCCCGCTCGACCTGAAGGTATTGCCGTGTCCATCCTGCTGCACGGATCGTTCCGTCGCCGATTCCATCGAGAGCAGCCTGCACAGCATCGCGGGCTTCTTCGAGCAACGTAAAGCGGTCACTTTCGTCAACTACGCCAACTCTAACGGCAGCCCTCCTAAACGCCGATTCTTGAAGCATTAGGCTAGCCTGTACTACACCAAAGCGATGACGCAACTCGGTTAGAGTGCGAGCGATCGGAGCATATGTGTACCTATAACGTGAGCCGCGTGGACCGTCTTCGCCGATCTGGTGAAGTAGGCTAAGAAGAAACCTCCGCTCCTGATGCGTGTCACATCCGGCACCTCCTACAGCGCGGATCAGATCGATTAGACGCTCTGCTTCCCTCTGGGGGCTGCCAAGACGCCGCTTACAAATTAGTTCCGCCTCAAGAGTCAATCGGGGCAGTAGAAGCAGTTCGCTGTGTTCTTCGTCCGCCCACTTCCACCGGAACAAATCTAGTTCACTGAACAACTTGGTGATTAACGTTACGTCGGCTTCCGGGATATCATTGGTCACGGCTCGCAAAAGAAGGTTGACCGGAACGTCACAATTCAAACTGCCAGCTACCATTACGAGATCGATGATCCGACCCGCTTCGTCCGTTGACTCCAGTGCGTCGAATTGTTCCTCACCAAATAGTGGCCTACCTCCGACAGCGAAACCCGCTTCGCTTAATTTCTGTGCGAACTCGGTATGGGGCGCTTCTGCCCTGACTCGACGGCCACGTTCGCGCAAGATTTGTTCGGCGGCCGTCGCCTCATTGCTGAGTCCTGCGGCCAGGCGCACTCGGCTAGGCGGAAGACAACGATAGAGAAACCCCAGGATGGTAGGGTCAGCCAGTTCCTCTGGCCTAGGCTGTTCGGCGAGAAATTGCTCAAGAAGCCTGGCAAGTTCCACTCTTTCGCTTTGGGACAAGTCGCTGGGAGCCTCAATGCCGTTTCTAATCTGTCGACTAGACCCATCGGCTACCCGATATCGCGACCCGAGCACAACAACGCGTCGACCGCCGCTACGCATGCTCATTAGAAGGTCGTGATAAGGGTCAACGTCGCGGTTGGCATCACATACGATCAGTGTAGCCTCGGCCCCCGCCTTCTCCGCATTCTCGCAGAAGCCGGAAATCTCTTGTGGTTGTGGGACGCGACCGATCGCGTAAAGAACCGCTGCCTTCTTCGCCTCGCGCACTTGAGCCACGACACGGGCAAGGGCAACCGACTTGCCAGTTCCCGATTGACCATGAACGATGAACGGCGCATCTATGTTCGAATGATCCGCCAGGGCGTCTGTCACCCGCCGCAGCAGAAGTCGTTCGAAGTCGCGCTTTATTGCAAAACCCCGGCGTACACCTTCGACAAGGTGGCGTCCGCCGCCCAAGTCACCGTGAAATCGGCGAAAGGCGTCGTACTCCGCATCTGGTCCCAACGGAGGGAGAAATGCAGTCCAGGCATCATCGATGATCGAAGCAACCGCCTCAACCCGAAGCCTTTCCTCAGGTGTGGTTTCAAGACAGCGCCCACCACTAAAGCTGACGATCCCCGTGTCCTCTGACTCAGACGGCATGAACTCCGTCAGCCGACCGATAGCAAGAAGCTCAGCCACGACAGTACCGAGGCGCGACTCCTCCACTAATACGCGCCCTGATTCGACGGCTGCGTCGAAGTCAAGGCTGTCATCAGGCTCAAGCTCCGGGTGGCCACCAAACCAGAGAACCTGTTCAGGGGCCGCTCGTCCTACGGCCCCGAGGACATCTCCGATTCTTAG
>JAJDWM010000591.1 GCA_022825595.1 Bryobacterales bacterium
GACGTCAAGAACCTGTTCGTCACCGACGGCGCGGCGTTTCCGAGCCTCGGGTCCGTCAACCCGACGCTGACCATGATGGCGAACACGGTACGGGCTTGCGAGCACATCTTGCAAGCGGCACGCAGGATGGAGATCTAGCCAAGAATTATCCCTGATCGTACTCGTGGCAAATCTGGAAGAAATGGATCCATTGAGAGCGCAACTACCAACCAGAATCGAGGCGTGTGGCTTCTTTAGCCCCGGCCCCACCAGACAGCATCCAAGTGAACTCTCGGATACCCCTTGGAACGAGCCACCTGAGAAGCAACTGCTTGGTACTGAGCCCAAGTGTCCGGATCTAGGGCCTTGATGCTCGTCCAGCAAGGAAGCCTTGGCTCATGTTCGTGGAGCTTGCCAGCAACAATGCTATCCGGGGCTGTCTCAAGCAGTTCTTCGGCTTGATCTAGACTATAGGCTCGGCAGAGATACTGATTGTAGAGGCAATCTCTCAGAAATACATTCAGAATCTTGCGAGAGATACCCCACTCATGTTGCCGGATAGCTTGCTGTAACTTGAATGTCTCAGCATCAAGCGTTCGATTGAAGGCAGATCGGCAATTCGTGCTGAACTGCGCAAGGTCAAGGTCCCCTAAGTACTTACGTGCAATCTCGGTGATCCCTCCACGACCCTTTCCCCGGGCGATGCCAAGCACAGAGTAGCGAGCCACGAATCGTTGGAGCTTGCTAAGAAGCTGAGGATTCATAAGATCGAAACATAGCATGCCGGAATGCAGTCTTCCTATTCCGGGGGTGTAGTATCCAGTCAGAGCCAGCCTACGACAAAGGCGTACCGGTTGCGCGCTGACAGGCCCGCAACACTTTCCCCGAACAGTTGACGATGGACAGAATACTAGTCCGACGGAGTCCGATGGATGTTTGTAGAGCTAACGTGTCAGTCCTCGGATTGTCTCTGACACGCCAATTCCCCGCGAGCAGTACTTACGGTAGTCCCCCTATCCTCCGCCAAGTACACTTGTGGCTCGTAGAGCCGTAGGAGCGCCACGAGGGGCGCTACCCCTTCGTGAAGATTGAACCTGTCAGCGTGCCCGTGCTGTCTGCGAAACCCTCCGCCTCGATGCCGAGGCTGCGGAGGATGCTGAGGTACATGTTCGACATCCTCGTCTCGCCGTTGCGCCAGTATGCCCCGTGGCGCAATCCCATGCCGACACCGCCCGCCACCATGGTGGGCAGGTTGCGGGGCGTGTGCGTGGTGCTCGCACCGCTTCCGAAGAGCACGATCGTGTTGTCCAGCAGCGTGCCCTGCCGGTCGCGGTAACCCTCCAGCCGGCCAAAGAAGTGCGCAAGCTGCTCGCTCAGGAACAGGTCGTACCGCGCGAAGTCCAGCTGGCCCTGTTTGTCTGTGGCGTGCGAGAGCTTGTGGTGGGTGGCCGACAAGCCAAGCTTCAGCGGGAACGTGTCGCTGATGCCCATGCCGTCCTCGCGGTTCAGCATGAACGCGACCGACCGGGTGATGTCGGCGTCAAACGCCAAGGCGATCAGGTCGAACATCGTTCCGTAGTACTCCGCCGGATCCCCCTCCGAGGTCGCGTCGAGGTTGAGATGCGAATGGTCCTGCTGCTTGAGCGGCACGTCGATCCAGCGCTCGGAGGCGATCATCCTCGACTCGATCTCGTTGAGGGAGGTCAGGTACTCGTCCATCCGGTGGCGGTCGGACCTGCCTAGCAATTGGTCCAAGGAGCGGGCGCTATCGGCAACAGCGTCGACGAGCTTGATGCGGCGCCTGAGGCGCGAGCGCTCGGAGCCCATCTCCTCGCGATCGCCTCGGAAGAGCCTGTTGAATACTCGGCGAGGATTGTTCTCGGCGGGGATCGGGCGTCCCTCCAAGTTGTAGGAGATCGTCCCGGTGCGGGACAGAAAACCGGTTCCGGCGTCGATCGAGAGCACCAAGGACGGCTGCCGGCAGAACTGCTTCGTGTGCCGGGCGACGATCTGGTCCAGGGCGACGGAATTGTACGTGCCAGGCTTGGGATTGTGCAGCGGTGCGCCGGTCAGCCACATGTCCGAGCATGTGTGGGGGTCTGCCTTGGGGCCGCTGGGGTGGAAAAGACCGCCCATGAAGCTGAGCTTTTCCCGGAACGGCTGCAGCGGTTCCGTTGACTTCCCGAAGACAAATTTCCCATCTTCTTCGACAGTCGGGAACCAGCTCCACTCATCGATGGCGTTCTGCGGTCTGGGGAGGGACATGCCGTTGGCCGTGTACAGCGCACAGAACCTTCGTGGGATGGCGTCGCTCACCTCCGCGCCCATTGCGTCCAAGACCGGCAAGGCCAAGGAGACCCCGCCGATCCCTTGCAGGAACGCTCGCCTGTCAATCCTCTGCAATCTCCGCATCAATTCCATCCCTCAAGCGGCAACGGTCACCGCCTTACTTCTCAAGGAACATCTTGCTGCCCACGACGTATCGCAGCATGTCCTGCATGCGGTAGTCTCCCGCCTTGAGCCTGAGCCCGTCTGTTTTCAAGTAGTCTATCTCATTGAATGTGAGATCGCGACCGACGGCATAGGTCGCCAAGTGCTTCAGGACGCTGAAGGCGACCTGGTCGACCCGGTCCTCGCTGAGATAGCGCCGCAGACCCTCGATACCGTCCACGCTCGATCCGTCGGGAAGCGTCGAAGTCGCGTCCACCGGCTCCCGCTTGAACCGTCCAGACGCGTCGAACTGCTCGAGCGCAATCCCCCAAGGGTCGATCTTGAGGTGGCATTGGACGCAGCCCGGCATGCTGCGGTGCCGTTCGAGACGCTGCCGCAGCGGCAAGCCTTCCGTGCTCTCGTCAAGGTCGGGAACGTTGGGCGGCGGGTCGTCTGGAGGCTCGGCCACGATCTTGCGGGCCAGCCAAGCGCCGCGCTTGACCGGATTGGACTCGCGCCCGTCGGACAGGCCAGCCATGATTGCGGCCTGCGACAGTAGCCCCCCGAGCTCCGATCGGGCGTGGCTGACAGGCACAAACCCAAAGCCCGAATCAGGGCTCTCGTTCAGGCCATAGTAGCTGGCCACGACCTCGTTCGCGACGAGAAAGTCTGAGCGGATCAGGTTTCGAACGGGCAGGTTCTCCCGCATCAGGTGACCCACGAAATGGACCGGCTCCCTCCGCAGCTGGGTGCGCACGTGGGTGGTCAAGTCCGGGAATCGCTCCCTGTCCGGCTCCAGTACGTCGAAGCGGTCCAGGCTGAGCCATTGCGCCGCGAACTCGTCTAGAAACCGCCCAAAGCGGGAATCGCGGACCATCCGCCGGACTTGCGCATCGAGCCGCTCGCGGAGCAGGCCGGAGGATGCCAGATCCAACAACTGCCGGTCAGGCGGACCGTTCCACAGGAAGTACGACAGCTTCGACGCCAGTTCGAATCCGTCCAGCGGCTCAACATCGGGCGTCTCGCTGCGTTCGGCGAGAAACAGGAACTGCGGCGACGTCAGCGCCACCTGCAGCGCATCCTTGATGCTCCCGCGGAATCCGGCGCCGGACCGGAGCGAACCGCGGAACACAGCCATCAGGGCGGCCACCTCACCGTCCGATGCCGGCCGACGGTAGGCGCGGGTGGCGAAGGACGCCAAGATTTTCCTCGCGTACGCCTGCGTATTGGACTTGCGGTCAGATTCGGCAAAGATCGCCGTGTGCGTCTTCGGCGGCCACACTTCGTAGTACGGTCCCTCGAACTGGACCGACTGGACCAGCAGGCGCGGCATGTCGCGGCCGTCGGTGTACTCGCTGCGTACACCGATCTCACGGATGCCGGCCAGGTAATTGACGTTTTCCTTCTCGACGTCGGGGCTCGGGAAATCCCGGATCGCGCCCTCGAACACGAATCGCGAGGGTGTCGGGCTAGAGACCGCAAACGGGGACCCCACTGGAGCAAGCGTGCTGCCGCAGTCGCGGCGCAAGCCGAGGTGGACGCCAAGGAGTGGCGAGCGCCGTTCGAACGCACGGAAAGCTGCCGCCGTCGGGGCGTCAGTAGCCAGCGGAGTCAGGACCAGCTTCTCCAAGGCTCGGACACCGGCGTAGTCCGCGCTCAGGCGCAGGGTCCCTTGTGAAAGCCTGACGGCAAGGAATGCAGGCTGCAGCAACAGTCCGGAGAATTCCCGGCTGCCGAGCCGTAGCGTAAGTGAGCGGGGCTGGTCTGGCGGCGGCACGGCAAATTCCCGACCGTTCTCCAGCAGTGCCTGGATCTCGGCCTCGGAAATGGCACGGCGATATACGCGAGCATCAGCCACCGACCCGACCAAAGACAGCGCTTCCGCAACCCTCCCCAACTGGAGCGAAATCTCGGGATTGTCCAAGCCGTCTGGACCGATCTCGCCCTTGGCGACCGCATACCCGTTCACGTAGAGCTTGGACTGCCCTTCCCTGCGCACGATCGCCGCTACATGTTGCCAGGCCTTGGCCCGGACGACGCCTTGAGGGGACACGATCCTACCGTTGCTCTCGCGGTCCGGCCCGGTGGTCTCAAGCCGGAGCGTCCCTCTGTTGTCGGCCAGGTCCAAGAACCACCCGTGCGTATACTCGTGTCCTCCGCGGGATACAATGCCGGCCGCCCGTCGCTGCCTGGGAAAGATCCAAGCCGCCACTGTGAAGTCCCCCTCGCCGACGTCAGGGATGTCGTCGTTATCAATCACCGCAGCCGCTTCGTCGCCCGCCAACCTGACCGCTGTGCCTAGCGGCGAGCCGACCAAGGTGGCCCCGCCGCTCAGCAGTCTCGGAGGTGCGCTCGCGGCTGGCCACGGTCCGGCCAATCCGTCCCGCAGCCGCGTCGCGTCAGGTGCGGGCATAGTGCGTTGCCCTCCCGCCTCATAGGCGTCCACCTGGAAGATCCCGGCCTGAGGGATGTGCAGGATGGACTCGGAAGTTGGAGAATGCAGTGCGAGCGCGCTCGGGGCGAGGGGGTCCCTTGAGGGGATTCCGGGATCCAGCAGCAGTCCGTCCGGGTACTTCGCGGCCGTCACGGTGACCCGAAAGCGACCGTGGTCGGGCAACTGGCGCACGGAGACCTTGAAGTTCGACTTGGGACCGTACGTCCCGTCCAGCCCGAAGAGCGCGTCATTGGGGATCGCGGGCCGCAGCAGAAGGCCCTCGGCGACCAAGTCGAATGGGTTCCCCTTGGGATAGCCCCTACTGCCGCGCATGCCCGCAAAGATGGCGTGGTAGATGCTGTCGAAGTCGCGCCAGCCGCGCACCGTGGCATTCCCTTTGTAGCCCTCGATGAAACGGAACTTGGTGCGCACCGGGTCCGTGTGGAACGCGAAGGGCTTCTTCAATGTCGGCTCGGTGACCACGTAGTCAGCGTTCTCTAGAAGCTGGCTGTTGGCCCCGAGGATGAGCTGCTCGTCAAGCGGGTCAGGATTGATGGACTTGCCCAAGTCCACGCGGAAGGACTGGACCGCGGGTCGCTCGTCAGGGTTGACAATGGCCCTTCCGAGCGCCTCTCCTGCAATGTCCAGGTACGCCTCCATCTGCAGCGGCGACAAGTCCAAGGTTGCCGCGTTATTCACGAATCCGTCCTTGGAGACCGCATCGGGAGGCAGCGTGTCAGTCAGGTCACCCTCAAGATGGAGCAGCTCTCGCAGCGAGTTCCTGTACTGAGCGACGGTCAGCCGCCGCACAACGCCGTTCTTGAGGTCTGGCCTGGACCGGGCAACGTCAAGCGCACGACTGATCCACTCAGCCATGCGGCCTCTCTCCTCAGTCGAGGGCTGGGGCGCCCCCTCGGGAGGCATGGAACCATCGCTAATGCGCGAGCGGACGACCTCCCACAGCCGCAGGTGATGCTCCTCCAGCCGCCCGTTCAATACGTCAACGCGGACACCGGACATTGCCGTGTCCGCGCTGTGGCATGGAAGGCAGTGCTTGGCCAAGAACGGCCGAGCCTGGTCCTCGAATGACACCTCTAGTGGAGGGTCACCTCCAACCGTCGGGCCAGCGGGCGCCGAGAGCCCCTTCCACGCAACCCCGGCTACTAGCACTGGCACCAAGACCCAAGCCGCGATGAGACTACCCCGCCGCACTCGGATTCGCATGGCGCCTAGCTTGGCCGCCCGTCCGGGATCGGCGGGCTCCCAAACCACATGCTAACGCGCCGCTGCCGGCATGAGGCGGCGGTCCATAATGGAAATGGCACCGCGGGCGGGAGTCGGCCTTCCGCCGCAAGCGGTGATTCTCAGCGCGGGAGCAATGATCCAGAACGTGCCCGGCAGCCCGGAACCGCGGCAATCCTTGCATCAGCAGTCCGATGCCGGAGGGCGTCCCCGGATCACGCCGTCAGTGGCGATGGTGGTGTTGCTGGCATTGACAGCAGTCGCAAGCCTACCTGCAGCCGAGGTGGACTCCAAACGACTGGAAGGTTCCACCGCCGAGCCCTCCAATTGGCTGACCTACTACGGATCGTACGAGGCATGGCGTTACACCACGCTGGACCAGATTAACCGCGCCAACATCAGCGAGCTGCGGCCCGTGTGGGCCTTTGAGTCTGGCATTCCGGACGGCGGTTTGCAGGCCGCCCCGCTCGTGGTGGACGGCGTGATGTACGTCTCGTCGGCCTGGAACCACGTGTTCGCCCTCGATGCCGCCACCGGCGAAATGCTGTGGCGCTACGACTACCCCGAACCGGAGGCGATCCCCGGGACCTATGGAACCTGGAACCGGGGCGTCGCCGTGGCCTACGGCTTGGTCTACATGGGAACCCTGGATAACCATGTCGTGGCGCTGGATCGCGATACCGGCGAAGAGGTCTGGCGGGTCGAGGTCGAGAATGCAGCCCAGTGCGGCTGCAACATAACTTCAGCGCCGCTCGTGGTCAAGGATCTGGTTCTCACGGGCGTGACCGGCGGAGACTCGGCGCACCGCGGCTACCTGAACGCGTACGACGCAAAGACCGGGCGCCACAGGTGGCGGTTCTGGACCATCCCGGCACCTGGAGAGCCGGGTCATGACAGTTGGGAGGGCGACTCCTGGCGGTATGGGGGCGGCTCGACCTGGATCACGGGCACGTACGACGCCGAACTGGACCTGCTCTATTGGGCAGTCGGGAACCCTGCGGCGGACTTCTACGGAGAAGACCGCGAGGGGGACAACCTCTACA
>JAJDWM010000492.1 GCA_022825595.1 Bryobacterales bacterium
GCGCTCCTCAAGCATTGGCTTGATCTCTTCCAGGGATATGTCGCCGACCACGACCAGAGTGGAGCGCTCAGGCCCGTACCAGCGTCGCTGGAAGGCGACCACGTCTTCCCGGCTGATGGCCTTCACGGACTCGATGCTCCCGCTGCCCGTCATCGGCCCGGAGTAAGCGTGCCCCTCGCCGTAGAGCAGGCGGGGCAGCAGCCGCAGGCCGACAGTGAATGGCTGGGCCATCTCCTGCTGGATGCCCGCAATCTGGAGACGCTTGAGCCGGTCGAGCTCCTCTTGCGGGAAGGAAGGCCGGAGCACGACGTCGGCGAAGAGGTCAAGAGACTCGTCCAGATTCTCCGACAGCGCAGACAGCGAGATGCGGGAGACGTCGAGCGATGCGCCCGTGGTGATGCGGGCGCCGAGGCGTGTGGCCTCGTCGCTGATCTCGAGCGCCGAGCGGGTTTCGGTGCCTTGGTACCCGATCTGTGCGGCCATCCGTGCCAGTCCGCGCGTGGCGCTGTCGTCGGCTGCGAATCCAGATCGCACCACGAGGGACATCTCGACCGTCGGCACAGACGCCACGGCGGCGTGGACTACCCTGAGGCCGTTGCTGAGCTGTGTTTCGGCGGTCTCCGGAAACCGAAACTCGGCATAGCCCTCCGGCTCAGGCAGCTTCGAGCGGTCCACTTCGGTTTCGCTCACGCCACGTTCGGGGACGGGGTGGATCTCGAGGACGTACACTCCGTCCGAGAGGTAGTCACGCGACACGTCGCGGACATGCTCTGTGGTCGCTCCAGCAACCCAGCCCAGCACCTTCTTGTAGTGGGCAGGGTCACCTGCGTAAACCTCGTTGCGGGCGAGGATGTCGGACTTGCCCCCGAAGCCGCCGATACGCTCCGCCCCGCGGATGAAGCTGGCCCTGTAGGCTGTCTTGGCGCGTTCGAGCTCGTCCTCTGTCGGGCCACCTTTCAGGAATCTTGCCAGCTCTTCGTCCATCGCGGCCTCGACTTCGGTCAGGTCGCCCCCCGGCTGCGCAGTCGCTTGCAGCGTCACCTGTCCAGCGATCTCCATGGCGTACACATACGCCGTCGCATTGGTGGCGATCTGGTCCTCGTAGACCAGCCGCTTGTACAGGCGGGAACTCTTGCCGGAGGCGAGGACATCAGTGGCCAAGTCCAGCAGGGTAGCCTCTTGCGTGCCCCACTCGGGCACGTTCCAAGTCTTCATGAGGCGCGCTTGGGGGACGTGGTCCTGCACTGTCTGGCGGTGCTCGCCCGTCATGCGGGCGACCCACGTCTGCTGGCGGGCTACCGGCGGGCCCGACGGGATGTTCCCGAAGTACTTCTTCACGGCTTCGAGCGCTTCTTCGGGCGAGATGTCTCCGGCGATCGAGATCACGGCATTGGCAGCGCCGTAGTACTGCTTGAACCACTCGTGGACATCCTCGAGCGTGGCGGCATCGAGGTCCTCCATCTCCCCGATCACCGTCCAGGAGTATGGGTGGCCTTTCGGGAATGTGTTCTTTGTGATCAGCTCATAGGCGATGCGGTAGGGCTGGTTCTCGCCCTGGCGCTTCTCGTTCTGCACGACGCCCCGCTGCTCGTCGAGCTTTGCTTGGTCGATCGCGCCCAGCATGTGCCCCATCCGGTCGGACTCCATCCAAAGCGCAAGGTCGAGGGCCGGCCGGGGCACGTCCTGGAAATAGTTGGTGCGGTCGTGGTTCGTCGTACCGTTCAGGTTCGTGGCGCCGACGCGCTCGAGCGCTTGGAAGTAGTCGTCATTGAAGTGCTCCGAGCCGTTGAACATCAGGTGCTCGAAGAGGTGCGCGAATCCGGTCTTGCCGGGCCTCTCGTTCTTGGAACCGACGTGGTACCAGACATTGACCGACACGATTGGCGCCTTGCGGTCCTCGTGCACCAGCAGCGTCAGCCCGTTGTCGAGGACGAACTTCGTGTAGGGAATGTCGAGTTCGGTCTTGGCGGCCCGAGCAGGCAGGCAGGCCATGCAGAAGAATGCCGCCAGCATAAGCAGAGATGCCTTGTGAGTGATTGCCGCTTCCATGGAGTCCTCCCAGTGGCGGAGTTGGGTTCCCGCGGTCACCTGCCCCGATCAGGGCGGCCATCCGCCTGGCACCCCAGAGCGTGAGTATCGCACGGCGCCTGTTTGCGCGCCAAGGTGCCTCTCTCAGTCGCCGACGCGGTAGTTCGGAGCCTCGGTGGTAATGAGCACGTCGTGCACGTGCGCCTCTCGCAGTCCGGCCGGCGATATGCGAATGAAGCGCGTAGCAGTGCGCATGGTCTCGATGTCGGGGCACCCGCAATACCCCATGCCGGCCCTGACGCCTCCGACAAGTTGGTGCAGCAGGTCCCCCAGCCTCCCCTTGTGCGGGACGCGCCCCTCGACCCCTTCCGGCACAAGCTTGGCTTCAGACTCCGTTTGGTCGTAGCGGTCGCTGCCCTGTTCCATCGCGCCCAGCGAGCCCATGCCGCGGTAGGTCTTGTAGGTGCGGCCTTGGTACAGCACGGTCTGGCCCGGGCTTTCGTCCGTTCCCGCTAGCAGGCTTCCGACCATCACCGAATGGGCCCCCGCCGCGATGGCCTTGGAGATGTCCCCCGAGTACTTGATCCCGCCGTCGGCGATGATTGGCACGGACGACCCTTCGGCCGCCCTCACGCAGTCCGAGATGGCCGCGATCTGGGGAACGCCGGCCCCCGACACAATCCTGGTCGTGCAGATCGAGCCGGGACCGATGCCGACCTTGACAGCGTCGACATCGAGACGGATCAGGTCCCGCACTGCCGCTCCTGTGGCGACGTTTCCGGCGACGAGTTGCACTCCCGGAAGGTCCCGCCGGAGGGTCCGGATGGCATTGGCCACGCCCAGCGTGTGGCCGTGAGCGGTGTCCACGACAATGACGTCCGCCCTTTTTTGGCAAAGCGCCTGCGCCCGCTCCCTAAAGTCCCCTCGGGCCCCGACCGCGGCTCCGACCCGCAGTCGACCGTGCTCGTCTTTCGATGAGTTGGGAAAGCGCCGCTTCTTCTGGATGTCCTTGACGGTTATTAGGCCCTTGAGGTCGCCGGCATCGTCGACTACGGGGAGCTTCTCGATGCGGTGGCGGTGGAGCAGGCGCTCGGCTTCGTCAAGCGTCGTCCCGACAGGGACAGTGACCAGGTTGTCCTTGGTCATCAGCTCGCTGACGCTCAGGTCAAGGCGCTTCTCGAATCGCAGGTCACGGTTCGTCAGGATCCCGACAAGCTTGCCGGCGCGCGTGACAGGGACGCCCGAAATGCTGAAGCGGTCCATCAAGTCCAGCGCATCCCGGATGCGGCTGTCTGGAGAGATCGTGATCGGATCCACGATCATCCCCGACTCGCTGCGCTTGACTCGGTCGACCTCCTCGGCCTGCCGGTCGATCGAC
>JAJDWM010000721.1 GCA_022825595.1 Bryobacterales bacterium
GTAGGCGGCTCCGATCCGCGGCCCCCAGTTGTCGCGGACCGGGTTGGGCAGGAAGTTCGCGGGGTTCGCCAGCCTTATGCGGTCCCGGTGGGGCATCCCGTCGGGGATGCAGGGCGAGCGGCCCGTCTGGCTGCAGTCCCCGGGCATGGACGCGGCGCCGATCAGCCAGACCTGCCGGTCGATGTCGATGCCGCCCATCAGGCCGCCGTTGAGGATCGTGGCGGGCTGGCTGAAGTCGTACCGCACGCCGTAGTTGAGGGTCAGCCGCGAGCTGGCGCGCCACTCGTCCTGGACATACGCCGAGTAGGTCGGGACGCGGAAGTGGACCGTGCTGTCGTCGGGCAGGAACCCGTCGAAGCTTGAGGGAAGGCCCAACAGGGCGGAGGCCAGAGAAGCCCCGGTCACGCCCGGGTCCTGCGGGTCGCCGGTGACCTGATCGGCGAAACGGAAGACCTGGAACGTGTTGCCTTGCATCCGCTCGACGGCCATCCACTGGCCGCCGAACTTGAGCGTGTGCCCGCCCCTAACGACCGTCAGGTCGCCCGCGATGTTGAAGGTCGGGTTTTCGCGCGGCGCGGGCCCATGAATGCCCGACGTGCCCCAAGGGCTGGTGAGCGCCACCTGCAGGCCCTGGAAGCGTTCCGTGTCCCGGAATCCTAGCTGGGTCAGGCCGTGCAGTCCCTCGACGTGGGTCTGCACGTCGAAGAGAAAATCCCTTCGCGCAACTCCGCCCCGTAGACTCAGGGCAACCGTGGGATCGAACACATGGAGCCAGCCACCGCCGATGTTCCTCGCGACCATTTCGGTGCCGCTACTGGACTTTTTGCCGATGTGCTCTTCCGAATCTCGGACTAGACGGCTCCAGCGTCCGAAGATGCTGTCCTTGGCTGAGAACCTATAGTCGATCTTGACCTGTAGCGAGTCTGCGTCATCGGCTGACGATGCGCTGTTCATGAAATTCGAAACTGGATCGACAAGATTTGGGCGTTCCTCGTACCGTTCGAAGAATCCGACCATACGTTGGGAAAGCAGGGCGCCGGGGATGCGGTTGCCGGGGAACCGTGTCCTGACGAATCGGCCGTCGATGTCCAGCCTCGTCGAGAACGGGTCGAAGATGGGCTGTCCAATCACCGAGTCCGAGAAATCGCCAGAGAGTTCCGTCCGAGTAGGAACCCTCCCCAACGACTGGGTCGGCTTGCGGTAGCGCCATGCTTCGTAGCCCGCCGAGAAAAAGCTCTTGTTGCGGATGATCGGGCCACTGTAGGTCGCGCCAAACTGGTTCTGGCGAAAGGCGGCTGGTCCATCGCTGTTGGCGTCCTTGAACGGATCGCGGGCATCGAAAGCGCTGTTGCGAACGAAAGAGAATAGCGTGCCGCGAAACTCGTTCGTCCCAGACTTGGACACCAGGCTGACAACCCCTCCTGTGACACCGCCCCACTCGACTTTGTCCGAATGGGAATGAACACGCATCGAGTCCAGAAGATCGATGTTCGGCAGGTAGCTGTAGGTCGTGACGCGGAAGTCGGTGTTGACGATTCCGTCGAGGTAGTAGATGACTGACCGATTTTGCTGGCCATGCAACGAAGGCTTGAGTACGCGAGAACCTGGTATCCCGGTTGGCTCGGCATCAGTCGTGCCCGGCAACGAGCCCTGAGCGCTACTGACCGGCGTGATCCCGGGCGAAAGAGCTAGGAGTTCGGTGAAGTTCCTGCCATTCAGCGGAAGGTGGCGGATCACATTGCCGGTGACTGTCTCGCCCACTTCCGAAGAAGCGGTGTCCAAGAGGGTCAAGTCCGTGACATAAATGGACTCCGCAACGGCCGCCAGCAGCAGAGTGACGTCGACGCGCAGCTGCTTACCTGCGGTCAGGTCGATGTGCGGGACCGTGCTGATCATGAAGCCGGGACTTCGAACCGAGAGGCTGTAAGGACCCGGCTCTAGGAACGGAACGCTATATCGACCGGTCTCGCTGGCCTGAGCCCGATGCTCAATTCCCGTCTCAGTGTGCGACGCCGTGATCTCGGCGTGCGGAAGTGCGGACCCGGTGGGATCCCAGATGATGCCGAAAATCTCGGAGGCGTTCGATGCCTGCACTCCGACCAGCAACCAGAACGTCCAAGGCAAAGCGTGCTTGCAGACTCGCTTCATGTCCAGTTGCCAACGTCCCCCTAGCGCTCCGCCCCCCGTCCGTATGGCGCTGTGGGCGGCTGGCGTGCACCCATAGCAAACGCATTCGCTGTTTCCTCCACCTCAGCCTCGAACGAACGGGAGGCTGCAAGGAGGCGGCCAAGTGTGCGGTCGACGCCATCGCCGTCCTCGGATTCCATCGGGCCGCTCCCAGTCGCGGAGCCGTCGGTGACCGTCAAGCGAACCGTCAGCAGCGATAGTGTGTCCCTGTGGATGCTGCTAGCCCTCTCGAAGAGGGAAAGCAGCGAATCCGGCCAAGGTCCCGCTGCTCTTGTCCCACGCGAGACCTCTCCCTCATTCCCAGAACCGACACCCCTCGAGGCCGCGATCGCGGCCAACGGCGGCAGCATCCAATCCGCACTCCCGCGTGCCGCAGTCCCGATTCCATCGAGATGATCCCGGATCATTGCGTCCACCAACGCCCGCGCTTCAGGAGAAGTGGTTTCCCCGGAGACCGACCCGTAGTGCTCGACTAGCCTCTTGAGAGCCCAAGCGCGCCGCAAGAGATCGTCGGCCCGCTCGACCGCCACTCTCGCAAACTCGGTGAGAGCCCTCCCAACCGACTCCGAAGATCTGGAAGCGGCGTCCATCCGGAAATAGGCAGTCAGGTCGGCAAAGAGTGGAAGCGTACGGACGGCGCCGTACGTTGGCCTCGCTGCTTCTCCGCTGGCTTGGGTTGGAGATTCGTCAGCCTCAACTCGCGGGCCGCTTGCAGCGATCGCTTCCCCCCGGGTACGAATATCCACAGCGACCCAGTCGGGCGTATTCGCACGTTGTAGTTCGGCCAGGATCGCATCCTTCATCTCGCTAGTCGCGACTATGCCGCGGACCGCAAGTGCACCCGCCTCGTCGCGCTCGACTTCGACCGGCTCACCCAAGCAGGCACCGGCTTGGTGCAGCGCGTGACGCAATCTCGTTTCCACCACTCGGTGATCGAAGCCGGCGGATTCGTGCGAGTACGGATCGGGCTGCGGCGCGCGCTGTTTACGGGCCCGCAAGACACGCGAGGGAGGAACGCGAGGTTCAAAAACAGAGGCATCGAGATAGGAGGCCGCGATGAAACGGACCTCGTTTTGGACAAGATTGAACTTTGCCTCTCCTTGCGGGCTCCGCAAGTGGATCAGCAACGAGCGAGCTTCGTATGATTCTGCGCTCAGCGTCAGGGTGACAGTCTTACTCACGTCGCCCTCCTGCTTGTGCGCCACGACAAGGACTAAGTCGGCTGTTCGTTCGAGCCGCACCGTCATATCCCTCGCCGCCAGCAAGGCGAAATCGCTCGACACCCTTAGGGGACGCCATTCCCTGCGTTCAAGCCACCGGGCGAATCCCCCCACAAGGGCTTCGGTGTCGATTCCATCCCCCAACGAGGCAAGCAGAGTGGGTTGAGCGCGCTGGCTCGGCGCATCAATTCGCATCAATCCCGCGCCGGAAGCCCGGTTGAACGAAAAGGCCGGGTCGCTGGAAGCAGGTCGCCACACGGCGTGACGAAGGGACCCGTCTGGATCCTCAAGTCTCGACACATAGCCGCCGCTGCTAGGGTCCGTCCAGATGACGAGCTGATGTCTGCGGGTGACCAATTCGGGCTCAAGCTGCGCCAGTTCCACCTCGTAACGCGTCATCGAGGGCTGGATGCTGAACGTCGGAATCGCCTCCTCAGCCCGCGCCAAGACTTCCCCCGCAGTCAAGACTGGGGCGTCTCGGAGGAGATACAGCGTGGCTAGAGCACCTACCGTGATGAGTGCGACTGCAGACACAAACGCGAGTCTGGCCCGCGTCCCAACGAGAGGGAAGCGGGGTGCGCGAGCGAGGCGGCCAGCCTCGTAGGCTTCCTGCTGTTCCTGCAAACGGGCGCGCGCAGCCGCGAGCCGCAAGGGCGGCAGTGGAACCTCGACCTGCATTGCCCTCTCGATATCGGCCAGGTCCTCGCAGAGCTGATCGGCCCTCAGGGCGCAGTCGGTGCAGGTCTCCAAGTGCTGCCCGACATCCAGCGCAGCCTCGGGATGCAGCTCCCCCTCCAAGTAGTCGAGAAGCACCTGTTCGTCGGGACAGGTGTTTGGCGATTCCGAGTTCACGATGATCGGGCCGGATCCCTTACCGACCTCAAGATCGACTCCGCCCTGGCCGCGCGCATCTTGCGGGCTGCCCGCAAGAGAAGCGTACCGACCGAGTTGCTGCTGATGCCGAGCCGGGATGCAATCTCCCGATACTTCAGGCCTTGGGCCCTAAGCAGGATGACTTCCCTCTCGCGAGGAGCCAGCCCTGGAAGGAATCCTTCCAAATGCGGCCGGTCCGGGTCCACGAAGCCACCCAGGCCATTGGACGGCAAAGCGAATGCCTCGAGTTCGTGCCGCGGCACGGCTCGCTCCGGTCGGTTCTTGGCTTTCCGCCAAGCCTTGCAGATCTGATTCTGAACTGCCTTCATGACCCATGCGCGGGGCTTCTTGATGACAGCACCGTCCCGGAGACGGGCATACAGCGCTCCGAACGCCTCTTGCACCAAGTCCTCGGCGAGATCTATGGACCCACACCTGCACGCCGCGTATCGAACCGTTGCAGAGTAGGCCGACGTGAACAACTCGTTGATGATTCGTTCAGCGTCCCCGCGATCCATCTCAGCCCTTCGGAAGCATCGGATCTGCCGTCCGACCGTCCTAGGAACTTGCCTTCGGCGCTCATTGTATAGCACGGCTCGCCACAGACTTTGGCGTGGACGGCTGGTTCTCAGCCTCATGGCATACGTTGGCGGCGGCGCGGCGTCCCGATCCTGCATATTGCGAGATTCTCCAGAGCTGAGATGCCTCGATCAGGCTCAGGCAGCGGATGGCACCTCAATGTCTGAAGTCAGCACAGCAATCGGTCAACGCTTGGTACGCACGCATCGCAGTCCCACGTGACGGTAGGCGGCGTCCGGCCGGTCCCTGAACCGGGCCGAGTAGCGCAGAAACCATGCGTACCTGTACCACGACCCTCCTCGCATCACCCTGAGGTCTCCTCTGGACGGTCCCTGTGGATCCCGGATCGGGCTCCGGCTGTAGTAGTCAGCCGCGTACCTATCACTGCACCACTCCCATACGTTTCCCAGCATGTCGTGAAGTCCCCAAGCATTCGGTCGTTTGCTGCCGACTTGGTGGGTCCGGTTTCCGGCATTCGCCCAGTGCCAAGCGCTCTCGTTCAAGTCGCCGGCGAACTCGTGCGGGTCGCCGGCCCGCGCCGCATATTCCCATTCCGCTTCGGTGGGGAGCCGATAAAGGTAAGGGTCTCCTTTCCGATTCAGTCGGGAGACGAACTCCCGAGCCGCGTTCCAGCTGACATTCTCGACCGGGTGCGTCGGTCCGTGGTAATAGCTTGGGTTGCTACCCATGACCGCCATCCACTGTGCCTGCGTGACCTCGTACTTTCCGATCTCGAATTCGTTGCCGAGTTCTACTGAGTGCGCGGGCCTCTCTTCGTCGTCACAATCGGGAGTATCCGAACCGCACCCCATGAGGAACTTCCCGGCCGGGACCCTCACAAACTCGAACCGCCGGCCCTCCCCGAAGCATGCCCCGCGGTCCAGCCAAGCCAGCACGACCAGGAATGCGAGCTGGAGGCACGCGGAACTGCCTCGATCGCCTGCTGCCATGCACTAGTTCCGAAGCCCGAGCACCCAGCTGCTGACAAGGAAGGCTCCTGCCTGTCGGAGAACCTTGCATGGATACGCGAGCCACCACCACGTCTCAGACTCGCCCCGGATTTCGAGACCTCGCTTCGAGCATTGGTCTCCAAGCTCGCCAATCGGAAGCAGAGGCTCAAAGAAGCGGCCATCCGCCTCACGGAAACGGGAAAGGAGCCGCTCGAGCGCTTCGGCTTCCCTGGCAGGCGAGTGCCTGGCCCGGCAAAGGTCATTCACCGCGGAGGTGACGCCTGCAGCCGAGTCGGCGATTCCGAGCCCAATCAGTTCCGGTGCGGCTTGGGCCTCGACCGCGCGACGGATTGCTTCGGTCCGAGGCTTGTTGGCCAAGCCGCGGGCTACGGTGTCACTGAAGTAGACCACGCCCCCGGGTCTGACCAGACCAGCAAGAAGCTGCACGTGGTCCTCGATCGAGAGCTCGACTAGCCTCCGGAAGAACTCGTCCGATCTGTCCCAGGTCTGGAGCGTCACTGCAAAGCGACCCTCAGCGGCTTGGGCCGCATAGCTGAACGGGTACCGCGGAATCTCCGAGAGCAGTAGTGACGAGACGACGAGATCCGACTTTGGCAGATTCGGAGGATCGCCTGCTCGAAGCCCGTCCAGAATCACCCCAAAGCGATCGAAGGCTTCCTCCGAGGTCGAGCTCATCTCGACGGCCTGCTCGATTTGTTCGATGAGCGGGCCGGCAAAAGAGGTAACGTCCATCACTTTGAGATCAACCTTTGCGCGGAGTTCGCTCGGAACTTGCCGAAGACCGTGCAACATGCTGCGCCCATCCAAGTCGACGAGAATCAGCCTTTCGAAGCGCCGGGCGAGTTCAGCCAGGGGGATCTCCATGCCAACTCCGGTCCCAAGCACCGTGGCCACGTCGGTCCCGTCGGCTAGGTCTGCAGCCTGTAGGATGCGTTGACGACTCGTCATCAGGTGTGACTGCCAGTAGATGCGCGTTTCTGGAGCAGTACCTCGGACGACGTCCCCGGAAGCATCGAAGAACTCCTCAAGCCCCTGCCCGAGAATGGAGGGCAGAAGCGCCCCGAGAGCCAGCAAGAGCCTGAGACCTGCCATCACTTCGACCGCTCGGAGTCGCCTCCCGCTTTACCGCTCCCGTTCCAGCCGCGTTCCATGAGGGTGGCTGCAACCGGGGAGTCCACCGCCCGAAATCGGTGGCCAATGCAGCCGCCCGCACGGGCCACCCAAACCGCGCAAGGCACTCGGGGCAAGAAACGCGTTGGTCAGAAGTGCAGCTTAATGCCTAGCTGGAGGATGCGGGGCGCGTGCGCCGTCGCCGACACCCGCCCGGCACCCGCCCGGCCCACCAGCGTCCCCGGCGGTGCCCAGTCAATGTGATTGAACACGTTGAACGCCTCCAGGCGGATCTCCAGCCGTCGCCGCTCCGTCAGCGGCACGAGCTTGAACAGCGAGAAGTCCGCGTTAAACACGGGATCGGCCGACAGCACGTTCCGCCCGAGATTCCCGTACGACAGGCTCGGGACATCGAACGCTCCCGGATTGTAGTAGCGCTCCGCCGTTCCCGCTCCCGCCCGCGGGTCCCCCACCAGGTTCGGCCGCGCGTAGTTCCACCACGCCACCGAGTTGCCGATGTTCGCCACGTCCCCAGGTACCTCCAGGTTGTACGGCTGCCCCGACCGCCACTGCAGGATCATGTTCGCCTGCCAGTTGCCGAGCACCCACGCCCCCGGCCCCCGGCTCAGGTAGCGCCGGCCGGTCCCCACCGGCAATTCGTACACCGAAAAGAAGCTCAGGAAATGCGGGATGTTGTAGCTCGACACGCTCCGGTTCGAATCCGGATCGTGGTAGTTCTGCGCCGCCGAACTCCCCCCGGGCCCGTTCTCCGCCGCGAACCAACCGCTCGACCCGTTGTCCATCGATTTCGACCACGTGTACGACAGCAGCATCTGCAGCCCATCCGAAAACCTCCGCCGCGCCTTCAATTGCAACGCGTGGTAGCTCGACTCCCCGATGCTCCGGCTGTAGAATATTCCCCCGCCTGCCTCCGGGAACGGCCGCCGCGCGTTCACCTCCTGCGGCGTCCCAGGCCCCGAGACCGTCGCGCTGTTGCCCAGCCCCGCGTACTCCCCACGCCGGTTTGCGCTGCCCACGTACGCCGCCGACGCCATCAGCTGCTCGGTAACCTGCCGCTGCAATTCCACGTGCCACTGGTGCGAGAACCCGTTCTTGCGCTGCGGATCGTTGCTCCACGTGTCCAGCACCCACGGATTGGGCGCCGGCAGCACCGCCGGGAAGTTGCCCTCCAGATCCGAGATCAACTGCGGCGCCTCCCCCAGATCGTTGGCCTTGCCGCTGAACCCGGTCGAGTCCGGCCAAGTGTTGATGCTGTGCTGCGTGTACTGGCTGTTGCTCGTCAGCGCGTCCCAGTACAGCCCGTACCCGCCTCGCAGCACCGTGCCGTCGTCCAGCCGGTAGGCGGCCCCGATCCGCGGCCCCCAGTTGTCGCGGACCGGGTTGGGCAGGAAGTTCGCGGGGTTCGCCAGCCTTATGCGGTCCCGGT
>JAJDWM010000508.1 GCA_022825595.1 Bryobacterales bacterium
GAGGGTTCGAGATCGGACTGCGACAGCGAGCCGCCGCTAGGAGCGCGCGGGAAGCGGGGGATCCGGAGGCTGCGCAGCCCAGGGGGCGCCGCTCGCCAAATCCGTATGCAGACTTTATCCCCAGCGCGCCGCGTCGTCCGCAAGCCCCGCCCGCGGATCGCTAGCGCAATCGGCGGCTCGGGCGGCCTCGCCGGCGGCACGTCGGCATGACTTCCTCAGGTGACTAGCTGGCGGCGGGTTACCGAAGCCGTCAGGCTGCCCACTCCCTCGATTCGCGCTTCCACCGTGTCACCTGGCTGGATGCGCGCACCCTTGGGACAGCCAGTCGAGAGGATGTCACCCGGCTCGAATGTCATGACCCGGGTATGGAACGCCGCAAGGCTGTGGGGACGGTGCTTCATGTTGTAGACAAAGTCGCGCGAGAACACCCGCGAGTTGTGGATGGTCTGGACCTCGAGCGAGTCCACGTCTTTCACCTCGTCCGCCGTGACAATGACCGGTCCGAAAGAGAAGAATGTGTCGAAGCTCTTGGACCGCTGGAGATAGCGCGTGTTCTTGGCCAGGATGTCCAACGCTGTCATGTCGAGCGTGGTTGTGTAGCCGAAGATCACCTCTTGGATTGAATCGATCGGAACATCCCTGCACTCCTTTCCGAACACCACTGCCAACTCGCCCTCGGCGTCAACGTCTTGGGACAGATCCTCGGGTGGCAGCTCGATCGCTCCGCCTGGTTCAAAGAAGGACGACGACGGCTTCATGAAGCTGCCCGGTTCCTCGGGCTGGACTTCGCTCAGGTCTTCGGCGTGAGAGCGGTAGTTCAAGCCGATGCACCATACCTTGCCCGGTCTGCGGTACGGCAGAACGAGGCGTGATTCGGCCAGCGGAATCTCGGCCTCCACCCCTCGGGCGAGTGTGGCGACGGCCTTGGAAGTGCCCGACCGGATCAGATCGAGCATCCCAAGCGGGAAGTCCGCCCCGCGCTTGGCGTTGAGTTGGCTGATGGGGAGGATACGGTCGCCGCGGAGGATGCCTGCCTCCCGGGCTCCAGCGTGTTCGAATGTGCAGAGTCTCATCCGCTGCAACCATCTTATGTTCCCCGTTTGCTTGGCACCGGCTGGCCCTTCGACGCTCGTCGCCGTCCCGGGTGCCCCTTGTACCCGGCGCGCCGGCTGGCGCACCCGCGCTCGTTCGGCGCGCCGGCGCCTGCCTCGTCAGAACGAGAGCTGCAGCATGAACTTGAAGGCTCGCCCGTCGTTGAGTGTGTTGGTGATCTGGCCGAAGTTTGGGGATGTCAGCTCCCGGCCTGGCTCGGCGAACTGCGGGTGGTTGAAGAAGTTCAGTGACTCTGCGCGTAGCGTCACCGAGGTGTCGCCCGGCAGGGCCCACTGCTTCGAGAGCGCAAAGTTGATGTTGAAGATCCCGTCCTTGCGGAAGGTGTTCCTTCCCAGATTCCCGGCGGTGTCCGTCGGTTCGATGAAGGAGAACGCCTCCTTGGGCAGGCGCTGTGCCGCAGTGTCGGGATCATCCACTGATCGACCGAGCACGGCCGGGTGCAGCAGGTTTGGGCGGTCTCCAGGGGAGCCGTCGACGTTCCCGAATCCCTCCCCGTCAGAACCGGCGATGACGTTGAACGGGGTGCCGGACTTGCCCAACATAACCGCGCTCAGCCGCCAGCCACCCAGAAGCGACCCGATCAACGAGCGGCCCGACGGTGCCTGCCACTGGGCCCTGACGAGTGCCGAGTGGGGTTGGTCGAACGAGCTGACGGCCCGCATCTCGGCGTGTGAGTTCAACTCCGATTGGCTGCGCCCAAGCCGGCCAGACCTGCCTGATGCCGTTCCCGAAAAATCGTTTCCTAGATCAATGGCCTTGCTCCACCAGTAGGACGCCTCCAAGTTGAGGCCCTTCCACCTCGGAATCGTGAGAGTCGCCTTGCCTGCGTCAAAATAGCCCCTCGAGCCGTTTACTCCGAAGCGGTTGTCGTAATACCGTGGGTCCGGGCGGCGCTGGTTGACGGTCCGCGTGGTCTGGGGGATGCCAGGCACTGGGACTGCCCGGTTTGTGTACCACAGAGTGAGGAGCTTGTGCGTTCGGCTCCCGACGTAGCCCAAGTTGAGTGTCACGCCCCCACCAAGAGGCATTTCCCAGTCAAGCCCATATTGGTGCGAATACGGCGTCGCGAGTTCGGAGTCCATCTGAAAGACCGTTGACCGGGCACTCGGGTCGAAGTCCTGCTGTGTGCGGCCACCCAATGGGCGGATCAGGTCCGGGGCTTGGACGGCGATGTTAAGGTTCAGCGGAGGGCTGAATCGCGACTGGCCGTACGTCACGTCGAAGATCTGGCCGTAGTGGATCCCGTATGTCGCGCGGACCACCCCGAAGCGCCCGCCCGGAGAATAGGCTAGGCCGAAGCGGGGAGCGAAGTTGTTGCAGTCGCAGTCATAGGGGATCTCGGTCAACCCTTGCACCTCTGCCGGTGCGGTGACCGGCTCGAACCGAAGCCCCAGACTTAGGGTCAACGGGGGCGTCACTTTCCACTGAGTACCCAGAAAGTACTGCATCGCCCAGTTGCGGAAGCCTCGGTGAATGCTCCCGATCGCCACCCGGTACACACTGGGCGCTCCCAGGCGGATGTTGGTGATCGCGTCCCGCCCGAAATCATTACGGAAGAAGAATAGCCCGCGGT